>CASBPW010000156.1 GCA_949127685.1 Candidatus Sivonenia alaskensis PMM_0068
GCGTGGGGGCCGCTACCAATTAGCAAAAATTGCTTTGTACGTCCGCCCTGTAACGGTTGATCTGAAAGACCGCGTAGAGTTGCCAGATAAAAGGTGGGCTATCGGAGACCTTACCTGTGTCTACAACGCCCGTTCGGAACTGTTGCGCTGTTCGCCTAACCCTGCTGGCCCCTGTGCTGGATGTGGCGAATATCGTGCGCTTGAATAGGAGACCCGATATATCGCGTCTGTACGAATATTTAATGCAATAGATCCCTGTCTTCCTAACCTTCCAGCCACTCCTTCAACTTCTGAGCTTCTTTCCAGGTCCCTTTGCGGGCGGTTCCCTCGGCCAAATTCCGCATGATTTCATCACCCTGGTCTTTATCCACGGTCAATATCTGCTGGATCAGTTCGACTTGGTCGCGTACGCCTTTTCCACCGCTGTCTAAGAGAGCAAGCACCAAGTTCACTCTAGCTTGGGCATCCGCTGGATTGGCTTTCATCGCTTTGCGTGCGGTGTCCTCCGCTTTTTTGGGCTGGTTTTCCATGAGATAGAGCCAGCTAAGACAGGTCAGGGCTGCTCCATTTTTAGGCTCCCGTTTGATGATTTCTAAAAAATAGGGCAGCACTTCGGGTAGAGGACGGTTGGCTTCGTAACGCTCTAGCCCTTCTGTGAAGAGATCATTGACTGTTTTCGTATCCATAAGGTCCAAAGAAAATGACAACGGAGGCAAGCATGCAAGCCGTGGACTATTGTACTAGACCTTATTTACTAGATTTACTTGTTTGCCTGCTTAAACTTATGCATCTCAGGGCTTTCTTCTCCCCACACAGAGCTAATATTTTCTGTACAGCAATGGATGGCCCATGCTGCCAAATTCTCCGCAGGTTCATCGTAAAGTTCTTGGAGCACGGTTGGACTGACTCGACAGAACATCGGGCGCTCTTCATAAATGCTGCAGGTGCGATTTTGGGCATCGTACTGGATGCACCAACCATCTTCCCCAACCAGGCTATAGTAAAGCTTTAAAAGTTCTTCGGGAAGATATTCTTGGAGAAAAGGGCGCTCTTCCGGGTTGAGATAACAGCAGGCACCGCAACCAGAAACGCACTGCCAAGATTTTGGTTGGGCTTTCATAGTAAAAGCCTACTCCAAGCACACTGGTTTGCGGATTATTTCTGAACGGATGCTACGGTCACGGGCTTGCCTTGAACTTGAGCAGGCAAAGAGAGACCACCAAAAAAGTATTGCTTAAGCTCTGCTACGTTGATCTTGTCCATGGGTCGCATCTCAATAAGTTTTGTTTCGTTAATAACAGGATAGACAACTTTCTTCATGTATTCAATACATTTGTTAATATTTATTCAAACTTATTTATATTTTGAGTATTTATGCTTAGTGAGCACCAAGTTGTGTGTCCTATACATCCCATGACTAAACGCCTTCTCAGAGACCTAGGAGAACAAGGATTACTCCAGGAACTCCAACCTTTTTTCGCACCTGAGAGTGCCACGATACCTGTGTCCGTTGGGGACGATGCTGCCGTTGTCTGCTTCGATGGAGACCTGGTGATTACTAAAGACCTCTTGGTGGATGGTGTGCATTTTAGTGACCAGACTACGGAAGCAGAGGCGGTGGGCTGGCGAGCGGGCGCTGCTAACCTATCGGATCTGGCGGCGATGGGGGCTTCTCCCGTAGGGCTTCTGGTTGGTCTCGCTTTACCGGGAGATACTCCCCTGGATTGGATTCTTGGGGTTTATCGGGGCCTTGCCCATTTTGGGGTGCCTATCCTCGGCGGTGATACGGTTCGTTCCTCACAGCGTGTGCTTTCGATTACGGCTTTAGGGAAAATTCAGGGACCTGCGATTCGACGGAATCAAGCTTGTGTGGCAGATAAACTGCTGCTAACCGGGCCAATGGGTAGTGCTCGTGCCGGCCTCGAACTTTTACTGTATTCAGAACAAGGGGAGCAACTCTCTCAAGAGGATCGTCAAGTCCTGATCCGGGCCCATCAAAGACCGACCCCGAGGCTAGATATCCCCAACCTATTGTTTGCACAAACTCGCCGCATTGGCGGTATGGATACTAGTGATGGCCTCGCCGATGCGGTGCTTCAAATATGCCGAGCCAGCGGGGTGGGTGCCCTGATTGAGCACCAACGCGTGCCGATCTTGCCTGCCGTTCGCACGTTGGCCGGTGATCGGGCGCTCGATTGGGCGTACTACGGAGGAGAAGACTTTGAGTTGCTCTTATCCGTAGATCCTAAAGTTGCAGAAAAACTCCTGACATTACATCAGGATTTCACCGCGATTGGAACCGTTACCGCCAGTCCAGAAGTTTCGGATGACCTTGGCGTACTGCTTTCGCTGGAGCGGAGCTTTCAGCATTTTTAAGGGTTTGATTTTTTAAAAAGTGCTTTGCAAGCTCGGCGGCCTGCTTCGCGTTCTTGGCTCCTTTCTTTGTAACGTCTACCTGCCGCCGACGCCAAGTACCTTAAAGAAGGCCCGGAACTGCTGCGATGGTGGTTCTTCCGGTGAGAACAGCATAAAGTTCGGCAATACAGTGTCTGGGGTACCGACTATCGAAGTGTGGGCTACCAATAAGCCATCGATGTTCTCAATTACTGCTGTAGGGATGGAGTCTCCGTGAATAGCGACCAGAAGAATGATTTTATCTCCTCTGAGTTCTATGTTGAGCACTTCACTGTTCTCGATACCGTACCCCGCTAGAAGCTCTTTAAGTCACTCCGGACTGATCTCAGGTAATTGAGCCTTATCAAGTTCAATAGTTTCCTCAAGACCAATTTACCTTATCAAAAAACACAACGCAGACAATGTGTCTTACAGTTAGAGCTTAGTATTCCGTTCTGACAGATAAGGGCCAGATTTCCCGCCTACTTTGCTCAGCAATTGAATCCCTTCAATCACTAAGTCTTTTTGAATGCCTTTCACCATGTCATACAGGGTCAGACAAGCTACGGAAACCGCAGTCAAGGCTTCCATTTCTACTCCTGTTTGACCTAGAACTTTTACCTGGGCTTGGACGCGGATGCCAGGGAATCCAACTTGAGGTTCTAGTTCAACTTTGACCAACGTAATCGCGAGGGGGTGGCAGAGCGGAATCAGCTCATGAGTTTTCTTCGCGGCCATAATCCCAGCAATGCGAGCGGTCGCCATGACATCTCCCTTGGGCGTATTGCCTGCAATCACCTGCTGGAGAGTTTCTGAGGACATGCGCACATAGCCTTCTGCGACCGCTATCCGTGTGCTTGCTGTTTTGTCCCCCACATCAACCATATGGGCTTCGCCTGCTGGGGTGAGATGGCTCAGGTTCGATGTTGATTCGGTCATAGAAAAAACGTTTAAACTCCACGGAGGAATCCTTGCATTCTAAGGACTCTTGAGACAGTAGGATCACAAAAGAAGCATTCCGTGAAGAATCCGTGGCTCTTTCTCTTGGCGTTAACCTAGATCATATTGCAACAGTTCGGCAGGCCCGACGGACCGTAGAGCCTGACCCTGTCCAGGCCGTTATTTTGGCCGAACTGGCTGGGGCTGATGGAATTACCGCCCATTTACGAGAAGACCGTCGTCATATGCAGGACCGGGATATTCTCTTACTCAAACAAACGGTGCGTACCCACTTCAATTTGGAAATGGCGGTCACGGAGCCGATGGTGGCCCTTGCCCTAGAGGTCAAGCCTGACTATGTGACCCTAGTACCAGAAAATCGCCAAGAAGTGACCACAGAGGGAGGTTTAGATGTGGCTGGACAATTTGAGCGCGTAGAAAAGGCGGTTTCTACGTTGCAGGGAGCGGGCATTCCTGTGAGTTTATTTATCGATCCGGACCAAAAACAAATCATGGCTTCGGCGAGGATGAGTGCTCGATTTATCGAACTTCACACCGGAACTTACGCTGAGGCCAAGACTGAAGGGGACCGCAACAAGCAGCTCTACTTATTGGAAGCAGCCACGGAAGAAGCGCTGAAGAGAGAAATCCGGGTCAATGCTGGACATGGGCTTAACTACTGGAATGTCTATGCTGTAGCCCAAATTCCTGGTATGGAAGAGTTGAATATTGGTCATTCGATTATTGCTCGGGCGGTCTATGTCGGCCTAGAACGAGCAGTGCGGGAAATGAAACAGGCTATGTACGGACAGGTATGAACAGGTTAGAGTTCGATACTCAAACACTCTAATCCGGTACTAAAGACCCTAATTTTCGGATTTCGGGCCAGATGAGAGCTACCGTCACAACTACGGCAATGGTTCCGATCCCACCGCCGACTACCGCGAGTACAGGCCCGAATAAGCTGGCCGCTAAACCTGATTCAAAGCCACCCAATTCATTGGATGAACTGATAAACATGCCATTAACGGCGGACACGCGACCGCGCATCTCATCTGGAGTTCGCAGTTGGACTAAGGTTTGGCGGACCACGACACTGATGCTGTCCAAAGCGCCAATGCACACCAACATGAAGAGTGAAAGCCAGAAAGAATGAGAAAGTCCGAAGCCAATCGTGGCCGCTCCAAATCCTCCAACAGCCCAAAGCAAAGTTTTACCAGCTTGATTCATAGTGGGCAGATGAGTGATCGCTAAAGCCATCATGAACGCGCCGATTGCGGGCGCTGCGCGGAGCCAACCTAAAC
Source organism: Candidatus Sivonenia alaskensis PMM_0068 (assembly GCA_949127685.1). Classification (GTDB taxonomy): domain Bacteria; phylum Cyanobacteriota; class Cyanobacteriia; order Gloeobacterales; family PMM-0068; genus Sivonenia; species Sivonenia alaskensis. Next base: position 4,638 of record CASBPW010000156.1, read on the forward strand.
CATCGGGACCGACTTGAAGAATATCCTTAGCAAAAATGGGGAGAAGGGTAGTTGCGCCTCCTAAAAGTACCGCAAACAAATCTAAAGTAAGGGCCGCCAGGATAATTTTGGTCTGCCAAACAAAACGGAAACCCGCTACCAGAGATTTAAAGGTAACAGGCTCTGCCGAACGTTCTGTTTGTCGGCCTCTGACGAAAAATAGGCATCCGAAAAAGACCAGGGCACAGAAGGCACAGAAGGCATAGACCGAGGTAGCACTCTTTTGCAGGGCAATGAGTAATCCTGCCAAAGCTGGTCCTAACATCGCCGCCAACTGAAATCCACTGCTATTCCAGGTCACGGCATTACTGAAGACCTCTTTGGGGACTATTTGTGGGAGTAAAGCGGCTCTTGCTGGGTTATTGAAGGCTCGGGCTATGCCAATGGCAAACAGGCAAAGATATATCAGAATGACTAACCCATGCTGATAAGAAATCACGGCCAATCCAACCGAGCAGAGGGCTAGGATCCCTTGGGTTATCATTACAATTGTTCTGCGGTCAAACTGGTCAGCCATGTGCCCAGCGGGTAAGGCTAGAAAAATAACGGGCAATACTTGGACAAGACCAACGAGGCCCAAGGATAGGGCAGACTGAGTCCGCTCGTATAGTTCCCAGCCAATCGCTACACTCAGCATTTGCTGGCCCATGATCGATGCCCAATTGCCAAGCGCAAATAGGCGATAGTCCCGAAAGCGCAGCGCCGCATAGGGGTCAGGGAGAGATTGAGTGATCGGGGAGGGATTTTTTAGGCGCATTGCCTGCTGATTCTAGTGAACAACGGAAGCTCTCTCTGTGCGGTTCGTCGGTCTGCTTGCCTGGACGGGTAAAAAGACTGCGCCTACCCCCAGCTTACTGCGTTAGAGAGGCGCAGGCTTGTCCTGATTGGGTTGTTCATTTGCTCTAGCAGCTTTTTAGAGCGTTTTTCCATAGTCATGTTATTTAGAAAGTTTCTTGCTATCCTGCCTATGGGGCACTGGTTCCGTCACATGGGAAAGCTACAAGCATTGTCTACAATGAGTTAGATCGCATATCGCATCGTTAGTAATTGCGACCAAAATAACCCAGTCTCCAAAATTCCTAGCTTTACAGCAGGAACAACTTTAGTGGTGAAATGAATTCGAACAAAGTTGTGAACCAACCAAAACACATCGAGTGTTCTTTGTAGGTTTCCTCTCGATTTGGCATAGGTGTTAGTTTTGCGCCGAAAGGCGGCATTGCGTCGCCTCATAGAGGCATTAAAAGCTTCAAGATGATTGGCATGGATCTCTTGCTGCGTTACCTGATGAACCGTTTGAGGATGTTCAGGGACAGGAGCTTGATACTTTTGGCGTTGACGCCCCGGTCGCTTTTTGGAGCCTTTGTTTTTAAGTCGGACCCTGACGCCTTTGGGCAGTCGCTTGAGAGGACGTCCCGGTTTGCCATTGCGAATGACTTCATGGCAAATTTCAAACAGCAAGTTGCCATAGCGACGTTCTCCATCGGTGAACAGACTCAAACTGTCCGTTTGCTCAATCACTTGGGCCAAGCAGGCTAACGCCTGGTTAAACAGTTGCTGGTCTTTGCGCCCACAGTGCAATTCCCAGAGGAATCGGCTTCCTCGCTCCATAAGAACAATGGTCCATCCTTGAGAATCTGAGGGAGGTTTGTTTTTATCAACCTTGGTGTAAAGCTCATCCCCTTCTATTTCCTGGTGAATAAACTGATGAAGCAAAGAATAGAGCATCAGGATTGGCTTGAGGCCACCTAAGCGCCTCTCCCAATCGATAACGCTTTTCTTCGATACGTTATGAGCGCGGGACGTGGCGTTTAGACTCATCCCTTCGCTTCTTGCTTTGAGAATCGTGATAATCCGACTCAACGGGGTAGTCAGTCCTGAGATTGGGGTTGCAAAGGTTTCACTGAAATAGCTATCGCATTCAAGGCAATGGTAGATAGTTCGATCACCGTAAGCCTGTGTTTTATAACGGGTGTGGGGGCGAATCTCATTGTTGCCACAGCAAGGACACGGATGTGAGAAAAGATCCATAACGCAACTGAATTTAGATTGTTGTAACTCCTGATCGCTCTAAATTATATGCAGTAAAGGTTTTTCTGTCCCATGCGGCGGAACCAGTGCCGCAAACTGTAGATTTCAGAAATCGGTTTTCAATCCAGCACTCCCAAATTCAAACGGCAACATAGAAGACAAATGCTATGACGATAATATGCAATCTTTAAACCTAAGCCGAATCTCTGATATTTTATCCCTTGATTGAACGAATCCCAACATCTCGGAGAGTCAATATCCTGCAACTAAACTTGATCAATCACTGGACAAAGCGTTACATTGGCTCCGAGCATTAGGGGTGTAACCCTTTGCTAGTAAGCATTTTACGCCTTTCGCATCGTTAGATACATTCTGAATTTAGAATTGCTGCACTTACGACCACGCAATCTTGGGGTGCCTGCTGTTCCTCTTTTTCCTAATTACCCTGTAGCCTAATCTCCCAGACTTTGCCGTAGTTTCACCATCATCTGGATCATCTGGGCTTGTTCTGGCTCGGTCAAAATACTGTTCAGCATCTTCATCACATGCTGTTCATAGGTAGGCGTTAGGGTCTGCATCAAGATTTTGGCTTTATCAGTCATTTCGATGAGCGTTACCCGGCGGTCGTCGGGGTAGGCGGCTCTGCGTACCAGACCTTCTCGTTCCATACGGTCAATAATGCCCGTCATGTTGGCCTTAGAAACTCCCTGACTGTTGGCAATCTCCGTAATAGGCATCCCGGCATCCGGAGAACGAGCATTCAAAGTCCACAGCACATTCCCTTGCGGCAAGGTAAGACCATAGCGAAAGAGGTAGTCTTCCATTTCCCGATAGAGCAGCGTTCCTGCCCTGATCAGATTCAACATCAGAATCACAGGAACTGCTCTGCAGGACTCATCTAAATAGGAGAATACCCATGCAGGGGGAATGACCTGATTTGAAGAAGGCATAAAGATAAATAGTCTCCAAGGTGGACTATCAACATACTAACAGTTTATGAGAAAGTTAGCGTTTAGAGGAGGCCGGAACTTAATCTCACGCAGGAGATCATCGCCCAAAAGCTTGACATCAGCCAAGAGAGCTTATCGCGCAAGTATCATCGGATCGCAATCCGTTATCCAAATCATCAAGAAACTCAGATATTCTCTATACGGTCTTGCAGTGGCAAGATTTCATCGTCGCAGGCTATCACCGCAACCGCGCAAATTTCCGTATCCTTACTCAATAGCCTTCATTACTTCTTGCAAAACCTGTGCTACATCTGGCTTCTCACAAGCAATCACAGTATCAGGCAAATGTCTGGGCTGCGGAAAAGTTGGCAAATTGGGAAAGTGGGGCGTGCTGTCGTAGCGGAAAATTAAGTTATTTTGGTCCTCTTGAAAATGATAATGATAGTCGATGTGGGAAACCTGATCTTTGACAACGAATAAGGCTTCACTCACTGCCAGTAAATATCTGAGTTCAAAACGCACCCGCAATCTAAAATTAGCCCGTTCTGGAGTGAGGATAATTACATTGAATTGCTCAACATGGGTATTGGGGCAGTTGAGTAAAAGTTGCTCAATTTCGTCGAAATAGTCACGAAGAATATTAGGCGACATTTTTGAGCTTGTTCTCTAGGGCTTGGTGTAAGACTAGATAATGTTGGTAGTTATTGGCCCATTAAACCAATACTTCATCATCTGAGATTTCTCCTTGACTGTACTTGGTGAAAAATTCTTCTGATTCCACGCGGTACTGGGTTTCGTAGACGTTTAACTGCTTGACAAGGGCGATCAGTGCGTCTAGGGGAGAGGTATATTCGATGACTTGTTTGCGCATTGGTTTCTCTTATTTGTTACACTCAACTTCTATCCAAAATATCCCCAAGCCCGCGCATCCACCTCATCCAGTTTGATATCACTCAAGCCGTACTCTGCCCAGCGCCGGGAAACCAGACTTTTTACATCTTCATCCATGGCTAAAGGTTCGCCCCAAGCATGATCAGTTTCTGGAGGAATTTTGGTGGTGGCATCAACTCCCATTCGAGAACCAATGCCAATCTTTGGACAGGCAAAATCCAGGGAATCAAAGGGCGTATCCGGAATGATAAACACATCCCTTTCGGGGTCTACTTTCGAACTGATCGCCCACAGGACTTGGGCAGGGTCACGGATATTGATATCTTGGTCGACTATCACTACAAATTTGGTATAGGTGAACTGAACTAAAGCGGTCCAAAAAGCCATAGCCGCTCTACGAGCTTGACCGGGATAGGCCTTATCAATAGAGATGACCGCCATCTTGTAGCTCAAGGCATCCATCGGCAGGAAGAAGTCTTTGATTTCGGGGACTTGCTGGCGCAACAGAGGCGTATAAATCCGGTTCAGCGCAATCGCCATCATCGCTTCCTCTTTCGGAGGCCGACCAGAATAGGTAGTCATGTAAATCGGGTTTTTCCGATGGGTGAGGGTGTGGAAACGGACGAGGGGCGATTCTTCCTCTAGGCCGTAGTAACCCATGTGATCACCAAAAGGACCATCGACCGCCAATTCTCCAGGGGTAATCGTCCCTTCCAAAATGAATTCAGCATAGGCCGGAACTAGGAGGTCCGAACCTTTACACCGGGTGAGCTTAACCCCTTCCCCTGCATAGAGTCCAGCAAAAAGCCATTCTGAAAGCTCCACGGGAATTGGGGTGGCAGCAGCCATGATCAATAGGGGGTCTACTCCAACAGCAATGGCAATATCCAGCTTCTTACCCATTTGCGCCGCTTTGCGCAGATGTCTAGCCCCTCCGCGCACCGATAGCCAGTGGACTGTCATCGTATTTTTGGATTGCTGTTGTAGGCGATAAATGCCCACGTTTGGGGTGCCATCCTCTGGATCTTTAGTCATGACCAGGCCCAGGGTCAAGTTTCGCCCCGCATCCTTAGGCCAGGGCCGCATCATCGGAATCAAATTCAAGTCTACTTGGTCTTGGGTAAGCACTACTTCCTGACAAGGAGCATTGAGAAGCATACGCCCTGGTTTCGCTTTCACCACATCAAACAGGATGGAAGCAAACTCCACTGCCTCCTGGATACCTTTAGGCGGTTTCGGTTTCTGGAGCTTACCCAGTTTAGTTCCCAGGTCTTCAAGTTCCTGCTGGGATTCCATTCCCATGGCTAAAACGACCCGCTGAACCGTCCCCATCACATTGACCGCAATCGGGAAAGGAGAACCTTTCACCCGTTCAAAAAGTAGCGCCGGACCTCCACAGCGGAGCATCCGTTCTGTAATTTCGGTGATTTCCAGCTCCCCGTCTACCAGGGCATCAATGCGGCGCAGTTGGCCTCTGCCTTCGAGAAGCTGCAGGAAAGAACGCAGGTCACGGGTCATCAGGGGTCTATAACATTACGCTATCCATCGTAGAGGCTATCCCACGCCCTACACGAAAACTTCTCTATTACCTTCACTAACCTCACTTATAACTTTTCCACCCTGACTTTACGAAGCGAGTGATTTAAAACATATACATCTACAGAGAATTCGGTGGCTATCTTCAGCCTTCCGCCGTTTTTCTGTCACACATTTCTTAAGGAGATGTCTGATATGTTGATGTCCCAATCTGTCGCTAGTGAGCGAGCTCCAGTTTTCCATCCGGTTAAAGTTCTTTATTCTAGTGAACAACCCTTACAGGCGCATATCCATCCCTATTATGAACTTCTCTTTATTGAAGAAGGTGAAGGATGGCACTACTTGAATGGTTTGAACGTTCACGTAGTGCCTGGCGACCTATTTCTCATCGCACCCGGAGAAGTCCATGATTCCAGTGGCCTAGCCAAAACGAAGAACTGGATTATCAATTTCAAGGTAGGAAATCTGGATAGCCTATCCACCCCCGTGGAAGAAAGGTTGTGGGCATTTTTACAACCATCTGAGTCGCAGACTAAACATTTCCATATTGCTCTAGAAAAACATCCACAATGGCTAGCCAATATTAAACATTTATATGATGAATTCCAAGGCCAGTTTCTAGGTTTTGGAGAAGCGGTTCATGCACTGCTTTTACTCCTTTTAATTGATACCGCTCGATTGGTTATACCTGAATTACAGAAAGTATCACCTTCATCTCCGCCCTTACTGCAAAAAGTTTTTGATTACATCAAATTCAACTATACTCATCAGATTAGTCTCTGTGATGTAGCTAAAGTAGTGAGACGCTCTCCTGCGTACTTAACCGATCTGGTAAGACGGGAGACGGGAAAAACTATCCTCAACTGGATTATTGAATATCGACTTACAGAAGCACAGTTTTTGCTGCTGACCACCAACCAACCAATTCGGGGTATTGCTGAATCCGTTGGCTATTTGGATACAGGACATTTCATTCGACAATTTCAGCGCATTTACGGGATCACTCCCCACGTTTGGAGGCAGCAACAGAGCCTTATGAAGATCTCCTAAGAGCCCCAGCTGTTTTGGCCATCAGTTCACCGGCTCTGGGTTGGAAGCCATATGGTTTAGGCAAAATTAAAAATAGCCTATTTCCCAAGAATGAACATAAGCTGTAAGTTCTTAACTAGTAGCTCAAGCTACCGTATCGGAGAAATAACCTTAGAGTTCTACTTTGTCGGGATATTCCTACTGTATGCTCTAGTCGCTATTTCCAAGTTTGGACAACTTGCGCCTGAGCCTATATCTGCGCAGGGTTGGCTCGGATTATCCCCTCTGAGGATGAGTTCCCCACCGGAAATTTCCCCCTCATTTTGATCTTCCACAAAGCTGATTGCTGATTCATTTCCTGCTTCGGAAGAGGAACGCAAGAACGCGGTTACGAGTTGGGGTTGATGAGGAGCAGGAGCAACTTTTTTTGGAAATATAGGGTCTTTTGGATCTACGTCTAAAGGAATAGATTGCCACCGATACAGGGCTACGGCCGATTGGTTTTTTGCAAGATAGGCTTGGAGGACAGGCGATAAATTTTCTGATGGGGCTGCTAGAGCATAGAGCACCAGGGTATATCCTTGAGAAGCGGGGAGTAATAGACTTAAGACAACTCTTCCATTCGGTAATTCCAAGAGTTTTCCACTATCTTTAGAAATCCAAGCTGCTTCTTGTATTTCAGAGCTGATGAGATCTAACGCCAAATGATTTTCTTCTTGAATCTCCCCTAATCGCCTTTCCTTGACACTCTTGCTTGCCGTTGTAACAAAAGCACCTATCATGGCCGAGATAATAATTCCAGAAATAACCGCAGCAATCAAAAATTCTACGAGGGTTACGCCACGCGTTTTTCTAGTGAGCTTGAACAACAACCTATGAGGCATTGGGTACATCTCCCATGCCCGATGTTTCCTGGGGAATGATTGCTTCTCCTGAATCATCCCAGAGAGTTCCCAGGATAGAGACTATATAAATGTGACGCGTGAGCTTGTCATTTCGAGAATGCCTAAATGTAATTGGTTGTAAGACATCTTCAGGGGTGAGTAGATGTCCGCGAAAATCAAAAGCCAGGCTGCGGTCAGGTTCCCCCTTAGGATCTTTTAGGGCACTATTGATGAGTTCTATGGAATCTAATTGCAGCGTTTGGATCGTCCGTCCATTACACTGCGATTCAAGCGTACTTTCACAGGCAGTGATCGTGTTGCTCTGTTCATCAAACTGAACCGAGGTCGTTACTCCTTGGCTGAGTGCATACTGACGAGCCTGGTGAACTAGGGATTCTACCTGACTGATGGCCTGTTGCAATTGCTGGCGCTCTAGCAACCCGACAATATTCGGAATCGCGGCACTGGCGAGAATGCCCAGCACACTTATGGTGATCAGCACTTCGACCAGCGTAAATCCTGCGCTTTTGCTGTTTGCGAGCATCACGAAGGGCCTATATAGATATCATTCACCATCAAAGCTAAGGGCTTAGGAGAATCTTCTGGCCGGAGAGGGGCTTTGTAGATACGGACAACCGAACGCTGGGTTTGAGAAGAGACTTGCGTGAGGTTCGGAGACTTTCCGGCAAAGCATTGCAGGATGAAATCAGCTTTCCCATCTTGATTTTGGTCAATCCCTACGTTTTGGATGTCAGGATGGTCCATCGGAACCAGATTGGGATCATCTAAGATTCCTGTGCGTTTATCTGTGGCGATAGGTTTAAAGGGGATCATTTCATCGCTTCCATAGGAAGGCAATAGGCTCGAGTCCGTTCGCCAAGTGCGTTGGACCAGTTCTACTTGCTCTTGGGCTAATTCCGTTGCTTGAGCAATCTGATCACTCTGCAAACGATTGATCAGGGCCGCACTCAAAGGCCGCACCAGGAATGCCAAAACGAGCGTTCCCACTACCACAGAAACAATGACTTCTAAGAGCGCAAACCCTTGAGATGGACGTTTGGGGATGTTCATAGACCCAGGTTCATCGAAGATGCAGATGCACCTATCGTAAGTTTAGAGCTAAGTCCGCACCCTAGTTTAGGCTTCCCTACATTTATATATTGGGACACGAAGGACATGAGGGTATATTCTGTACAGGTCCTTAGACGGTGTGCTGGGGGTCCTGCTGCTCCCTTCTCTATAGATTGCGATCATGAAGAAAATAGGAATTCACCTCCTGCTTTGTCTCCTCCTCAGTTCATCTCCTGTTTGGGCTTATGTTCCTTTAAAAGGTCTAGCTCAAATTGCGCTAAATTCCCCCGTAGTCGCCCGTTCGGTCACGAGCAGTATGGCTGATCAAGACGGCAAACTACATAGCAATTGGGATACGACTATTGTCTTGCAGCAAAATGACAGCCGTGATGTGTCCCGTGTGGATGTTACCTTTACTTTGCTGGGGAGTCTGGGCGGTAGTGTTCTTACCCGTAAAGTCTCTCTGACCAGGGATCAGCCCTGGAAGCGGGGGGAAGCATGGTCTTCTCGTCTTCAACAGCAACATTTGGGTTGGCCTGGGGATGCAACGCTGGTTCAGGTTATTGCGGTATTTTTCACCAATGGAGAATTTTGGGAAAACACGGAAGATAGTGGACACAAAGAAGTTGTTGCAGCTCCAGAGACTCCGAGTTCTATAGTTCCTGTTCATAGCTCTTCTTCTATCCCCTAGCCTCCTTGTTCACAGGCACTTCAACCTCACAGGCCAGTCCCCATGTTCATTCATAATGCGAAGAGTCCCTGACTCGGTCTCTTCCACTGGGGCTCCACTACCGACGACAACAAAGGGCTTTCTGGGGTAGAACTATAATACAGAACAGACCTGTTAGCCTAGCAAGGTGCTAAGGAACTATAAATTAGCGATAAAATTTTCCCTCTCCTCCCATGAACTCTTCCTCTCCCCTCCAATCTACTCGTGTATTCCTTCAGGAACAGTCGCTCGATGAACGATTGATTCTCTCTTTGCGGAATATTCTTGGGGAGTCTCTGAGAGACATTGTTCCATTGAGTTATGTCGCTCCTACTTTATATTTAGGGCACTTTAAACCGATTGACCCTGCTGTACAGGTTACCTTAAGCCAAAAGCTGAAGAGCCCTATGGAATGGGTCTTACTGGATGCAGAGGATTATGCGTTTTGGCAAGAATGTTGCCATGAGCACTTAAAAGACTTTGAAGATGCCACTCCTGTGCGGCCAACCCCACCATCCAAGGTCATGACCACGGTTGGTGCGGACTTAGATGAACGACAGATCTCTGAGCAGGTTCGCCAACTTATCCTGGATGCTCTGGAGTGTCGGGCTTCTGACATTCACTTTGAACCAATGCCCCAGGGCTTGTTGGTGCGTTTTCGTATAGATGGTCTGCTCAAAGAAGTAGCGCTGATGCCTCCTGCCTTAAGCAAGGTGGTGCTAGCACGAGTAAAAGTTCTGGCAGAGTTAGATATTGCAAACCAACGAACGCCCCAGGATGGCCGCTCTACCGAATTCATTGGCCAAGTGGAAGTTGACCTACGGATAAGTACCTTACCTTGTTTGCATGGGGAAAAGGCCGTCATCCGTCTTTTGCCAAAAACTCAATCCTTCCAGATTGAAGAAGTAGGCTTTTCCTTTGAGCAACTCAAGCGATTTCGCTCATGGTTAGGCTATAGCCAAGGGCTGGTCTTGATCACAGGACCTACGGGTTCAGGAAAAACTAGTACCCTCTACGCGGGTTTAATGAATGTACTCACGCCCACGAAAAACATTGTCACCATTGAAGATCCGATTGAGTATCAACTTTCTTCAGTCAACCAGGTCCAGGTTAATCCTAAAGCTGGTTTAACGTTTGCTTCTGGATTACGGTCTATCTTGCGTCAAGATCCAGACGTGATCATGGTGGGGGAAATCCGAGATTTAGAAACGGCACAGACCGTCTTTCAAGCTGCAGTGACTGGCCACTTGGTCCTGAGTACCCTGCACACCAATGATGCCCCAAGCACCATTAATCGTCTGTTGGACATGGGAATTGAACCCTATTTGATTGCCGCTTCTTTGCTGGGGGTGGTAGCGCAGCGTTTGGTTCGGAAGGTCTGTCCCAATTGCTGTCGGGAATATGAGCCTAATCCTTCGGATATTCGTCGTTTAAACGTCGAAAAGGTCTCTCCCAGGACCCGTTGGCAAAAACCGGTGGGTTGTGATCTGTGCAATCATATGGGCTACCTAGGTCGAGAGGGAATCTTTGAAATGATGCCTGTAGATGGACCCTTGAGACAAATGATCCGTGACCGTGCCAGTGAGCAACAAATGCGCGTCCATCTGGAACAAAACTTGGGAGAACGCTCTCTTAACCAATCAGCGGTACAAAAAGTAATGGAAGGGAAAACTTCTATTGAAGAAGTTCTCAGGGTGGTGACTATTTGATTATGACCAAGCTGTTCCCCACAGAAGACCCTAAGCTACCCCTCGCCCCGTGGGAAGAGTCGTCCCTAGACGCCGACTTTGGCGTGCCCAAGACTCACGAAGAAGAGGTCTTCTACTTGGGAAACGCGGCCGACGAACAGCCCCCTAGTCTTCAACTACCCGACCGAGGGGTAGAGGCTGGTTTCCCTTTTGCTCCGTGGGAAGAGTCGTCCTCAAGCGCCGACTTTGACGAATCAAAGACTCACGAAGAAGAGGTCTTCTACTTGGGAGGCGAGGCCGACGAACAGCCCCCTAGTCTTCAACCACCCGACCGAGAGGTAGAGGCTGGCTTCCCTTGGCAGTCCGGTGGATCCAATCAAAGGACAACATCATCAAAGCCTCTGCCTTGGGAGATCAAAGACACATCTTCTGAACAGTCGTATCAGAAACAGCCCTCTCCCCAGATCCCCTTTAGTCCCCCTCGGCCGAGTACTTCAAAAAATTTACTTCAGCCCAAAAAATTGACCTCTGACATCTGGCAAAACATTCCTCTATGGGGCTATGTCACTGCGGCAACTGTCTTTGTTTTGGGAATAGGAGTGGTCTGGACAGCCAATAGTCTTCCCAAGGCTTCAACAGGCGAGGGGCAGCAAAGTGCCATCGAAGGAAAAAATAGTGCCGGCGGAACAGGAGCTTCTAGCTCATCCATGCCCGTACGTCCCATGCGGTCTCGGGTCGCACCCGGATCAGCCTCGAATGAGGCCTCTAAGCCTGGGTATATGCCAGCGGCTACTCCTGCGAGGACAACGGCTCCATCCTTCCCCAATGAACGTCTGAATTCGGCGGATTCCACTTCCTCAACCGAAACTAGTTCTGAATCTTCCAGTGCCACCACTTCCCTGCCTCCGGCTAGTTCTGCAGCGGCTGGAGCAGAGGGGGGACCCCAAAATCCTTTTTCGCCCGCTTATCCTGCGCCAAAGCCTGCGGAGCAACCAAAACCAACCTTAGCACCACCTCCTATAAAGCCTTTACCCTTACCTCCACCGCCCAAAGTGCTACCGGCTCTACTTTCTCTAGTGGGAGTAGCTACGGATGGAAAGACAAAATTAGCGATCGTACGCGTTGGGGATCAGCCCCTCACGGCGGAAGCGCAAGTTGGTGCAAAAATAGAGGGCTGGACGGTCACCGCTATCAGCGATGAGACCCTTACCCTCCGCAAAGGTAAACAACGACAGGTGCTTAGGCTACCATGAACAAGAAAATGCTTGGTTCTACCTTGACTGTTTTAGGGATATTGCTCTCTACTCAGCTCCCTCTCCTAGCGGCTCCTGTCCTCACCCAATTAAATCCCACCGCTAATGGCTTGGAACTATCTGCCAATGAGTCTCCACTGAGCTATCGCGTCCTTAAGCAAGATGCCAAACAGGTCATTGTGCTCTTACCTGGGGCAAAGTTAGGTTCTCTCAGCTCTCAATACACGGCGAATATAGGACAGGTCAAACTAGCAGAGAATGCCCAAGGGGTCCAGATGACCGTGGATTTTGCCAGTAATGGATTGGCTTATATCTTTCGCATGAACAAACAGAATTCTGTGCTTATGTTGGAGTCGATCAAGCCTGCTGAAGGGATCGCGAAAGCTTTGAATAATCCCTCTCTATCCGTACAGCCCGCCTCCTCTCAATCTTCTAAAGTTGGCCCACGGGTCAATCTCAAGGTGCGAGATGGAGAGGTGCGGGACGCTTTAACCCTGTTGAGCCGAGTTTCTAAGACCAGTATCGTTACCAACCAGGCAGTAACAGGGAAAGTTACGCTGAACTTAGAAAACACCACGTTTGATGAAGCCCTAAAATCTTTGACGAGCGCTGCAGGCCTCCGTAGTGAGAAAGTAGGGGATGTTTTCGTGGTCAGCCAGCCTGCTTCTCAGCAGCCTAACGTCTCCGGTGGAGGCGGGAATAGCCCTAATCCCTTGCGATCTTTGAACCCGAATGAATTCCAAGGAGATCCTGGGCGCCGATTGGTTTCAGTTATTGCTAATTCCACGCCTCTGAATGTAACCCTGCAAGAAATGGCTAACCAGGTGGGTGTGGATATTGTCATTAATGGGGAGTTGACGGAGCCCGTGACAGCCCGCTTAGTTTCTAGACCGTTCGAAGATGCTTTAAAGCAACTGCTGCTCGGTACGAACTTTGGTTTCATCCGCGATGGAGATACCTATCGCGTCGGAGATGCTACCCCTGGCTCACCTGCAGCCCGTAATTTTGATGATGTGCAAGTAATTAAGCTAGCCTATAGCGATGCAAAAGATGTCCTAGCTGCTCTTCCCCCTGATACCCGTGCTCAAGGGATTAAGGTAGATGCTGCCCGTAATGCCTTGATTGTCTCAGGCCCCTCTAATTTCCAGGCCAGTATCAAACGTTTTGTGCAAACGGTTGACACTCCGATTCAGCAAGTTAGTTTCTCTGTCAAAGCTTTTCAGTTAGATGAGGGGGGTAGCAGGGAATTTGATGTTCTGAAAGGCGCTGATTTAAGCTTAGGAGCCGTAGCTACTAATACTGCTGTAACTCCTCTCAGTTTGGCAGGCCTGATTGCGGGAAATAGTGTTGACACTTATAACAACATCGCTCGTTCATTGAGCATTGTTAATGGACTTATAAATGAGAATAAGGGGAGAGTTTTAACGGATACCAAATTGACCACTATGAGTGGGCAGAAAGCTTCCATAGATGTGGGGGAAGATATCAATGTACGGGTCACACAGCCAATCTCTGTAGGGGCTACTTCATCTCTCAGTACCCAGTTCCAGACCATTCGCGCAGGTAATGTGATCGAAATTGAGCCTGTAATTCGCGGAGATGGGAAAGTGTTTGCTTCCATATCCATTGAAGCCTCTGCTCCTACGAGAAGAACCCTGCTTCCGGATGTAGCCCCTGATATAAAACGTAGAAAAATAACGAATAAGTTGATTCTGGAAGATGGTCAGACCCTAGAAATTGGGGGTTTGCTTCAGCAGACTATTAGAGAGACCAAACGACGTTTGCCCCTTTTTGGATATTTGCCGCTTGTCGGAGAGCTCTTCAGCGATACGGGAGAAGAAAAGGAGAATACTGAGCTCTTGGTTTATATCACTCCCTACCTCAGCCGGGCTCCTCAAGCTTCTGTCCCCACCCTAGAACCAGCCCTTAAACAGCAGCCTTCTGTCCCTGCTATTTCGCTTCCCCCGCAGTCAGGACTACCACAACAACCTACTACGGCTAAACCTAATTAGCCTCCGGACTTGGACTCGGGGCATTTTCCCCAATATGTTGCTGGATGGTGTAGGCTTGCATCCCCTGGAGCACCGCAAGTTCTGAAAATGCCTCGGTTAGTTTTGCGTGGGCTTCATCGCTCACGCTAGCTTCAATGCGCTTCATCAGGTCAGTTACCCGTTCTCCCTGCCCTTGAATCTCCTCTGGGTCAATCCGGCCATCTGCAATAGCCCGTTGCCACGATTCCATACGCTGGAAGAATTGGGCCGAATACACTTCGCTAGTCTCTTCGTTAAACCAAGTCGTGGGTAACTCTGCTGGAGTCGAAGGCACAGGCGGAGCTTGTTCCGTGGACGAACTCCCGGTGGGCAGAGCCGACTCGATGACTTGCCAGACTTCTTTATCGAACTGGTACTGTTCCCACGTACCCCAGGCGGCGGGTAAGACTAAAGGCAAAAAGAGCAATAAGCCAATACCTGCGACGAAAAGCTTGTCGGCCCAGGCTCCAGCTCCGATCTTGACTTCGAGGGATTGATCGGGTAGGGGCTTGATTTGAATGGTCAAAGCAGCGGCGAGACCGACGGCTACGCGCCAAATATCATCTCGGTAGCCTTGAATAACCAGGCTACCATCCGGTAAACGAAGCAGCTGTGTTTCATATTCATGGCTCACAAACCAAAGCCGCATTTTCTCTGCCAGGTCTTGAGCCGTCAGCCCTGGGGCGTAGTAAGTTCTTGTTTGCATAGCAATTCTTCCTCAGGGTGTTAACTTAACGGGCTGGAAAGGTGGCGTAGGAACCTGGACAGCCACCTCGACGGCCCCAGGGAGGCGTTGGGAGATGTATGTCCAGAGTTTGTCTTCGAGATTATCCTGCTTCCAAACCCCATAGACGGCGGAAAAGGCAAAGGGAGCGAACAAAAAGACACCTGCAATGCCTGCTAAATATTTGTCCATCCAACTACTGGCTCCGATGGAAATGGTCAACGCACCATCGGGCTGTGTCCCCACGGTGGCGGTGAGCGCCGCCGAAAGCCCAAAGAAAAAGCGGATAAGATTGTCTTTGCGCCCTTGAATGATGAAGGTATTTTCAGGACCGAGAAGGGTCTGGGTTTCGAAGCCTTCGGAACGGAACCATGACTCAATGGAAGTGGCCAGATATTGAGACGAAGTATCTGGAATTTGATAGGCTTTGACTTTCATGGTGATAATTCCTTACTGACTTTTCTGCAGGGAACTGGTGACGGCAGAAGCTTGCATTGCCTGTAGCACCGCCATTTCATACAGTGTTTCTGTGATCATCTGGCGTTCAGCCTCGCTTACAAGAGGCTCCACTACCTTCAGCAATGCAATCACCTTACTGGCTTGGTCGCGAATTTCTTCAGGGGTGATCTTACCGTCCGCTATTGCCTGCTGCCAAGAATCCATACGCTGAAAATATTCAGATAGGTGTAAGGGGCCTTTTTCCTGGTCAAACCAGCTAATACGCGATGATTCCTCTACCATTTCCTTCGTTCTCCCTAGGAAAGTCCGTCGCTTTCAATGTACATCAGGAACTTAGCATTGCTTGGCCTTATATTCCTCTACCTTGAGGAAGAGCTGAAAGGCATAGCGCGCGAGCAGAACAGAAGCTAGTCTAGCAATAAGGAGCTCGGAAAATAAAGTAGCTTCCCGAAAGTAAGGTCAAAGAATTTTGTGACCAACAAAAACCAACTAGCTATTCTATTAGTGACCGTGCTCCTCCTTTGGGGGGCTCTGTTAGTTTTGGCTCCTTTCCTAAGCGCTATTTGCTGGGCCACGATCTTAGCCGTAGTCACTTGGCCGCTTTATGAAAAACTGCAAGGCTTCTTGGGAAAACGTCCGGTTTTGTCTGCGCTAGTGATGACCCTTCTGGTATTTCTAGGGATATTTCTGCCTCTGGTTTTTATTGGACTTCTCCTGGCCGAACAGGTTACGGATGTTGCTAGAACATTTAGGCTCAACTCGCTTTCTACACAGATAGACAATCTGGTTGCTAGTTCCCAGCAAGTACCTTGGATAGGGCCACAGCTCTATACCTTGTTACAAGACCAAGGACTACAGCTACAAGAGGAATTACGCAGCCAAATTGGGGGGATCTTGAAGTTTCTGTCCAGTGTGGGGCAGCAAGTGGCTCAAAGTTTTGTTACACTCGGCCTGACCGTTTTCATTAGTTTCTTTTTCTATATCCACGGCGATACTTGGGTGACTCAGGGTCAGCGCAGTTTATATCGCTTGGGCGGAGACCCCTTAGCTTCTCTACTGAACCCTTTGGCAAATACCGTGCGGGTTGTAGTCCTGGGTTTGACCTTAACGTCTATAGTCCAAGGTTTTCTGGCTGGTTTGGGTTTCTGGGTAATCGGTATTAAAGGAGCCGTAATTTGGGGACTTGTCACCACCTTGCTGGCCATTATTCAGATTCCCACGTTCTTCGTGTGGCTACCTTGGGGACTCTGGCTGATTTTTGCCGGTCAACTCTGGCAGGGGCTCGCGCTGTTTGCTTGGGGCGCTTTCGTTGTGAGCACAATTGATAATTTCTTGAAACCTGTATTCATCAGTCAGGGTGCAGGGATCCCTTTTTTAGCCGTACTTTTTGGCGTCTTGGGAGGGGTGCTCGCTTTCGGGACGCTAGGCATTATTCTGGGGCCTGTCATCTTATCGGTTCTTCTCACCCTCTGGCAGCGATGGGTGGACTCTGGAGAAACTGAGGAGAACGAAAGCCTCTCTGCTTGAAGGCATGAACTTTTGTAGCTAGATGAAGCTAGATCCATCGGCTTTGCACATAATGCAAAAAGAAGCCTTTGGATCAAAATTATCAAGTTTTTCCTCTGAAAAGCACGATAGAGACAAGAACCTACTAGAGATTAGTTTTGAATCGTTGAAGATTACCGCGAATCCTAATTGATTAAGTCATTTAAAAGAGAAAGCCATGAATAACAAGAAAACACTGATGCGAGGATTTGCAGGGTTACTCAGCGCTACTGCATTACTGACGGCAAATAGTGTGCAGGCTCAGCCACAAACCAGCACTCCTCAAGGCAACGTAGCCAGCACTCCCCCCCGAGGAGGAATGATGGCCCAGAGTGATCAACACTTCATTGTGATGATGATTCCCCATCATGAAGGAGCTATCGATATGGCGGATCTTGCCTTAAAAAGAGCCCAACACCCCGAAATCAAAAAACTGGCTGAAAATATTAAAATCACCCAAACCAAAGAAATTCAGCAGATGCGGGGCTGGTACAAGCAGTGGTATGGCACAGAGGTGCCAAATTGGGGACCCGGTAAGGGCTGGGGTTGGAATTCCCAAAATCGACAGCAATCAAGCAATAATCCACCAACTTATGGAGGGCCTGGGATGGGCATGGGAC
>CASBPW010000157.1 GCA_949127685.1 Candidatus Sivonenia alaskensis PMM_0068
GAATCCCCTAGAGTGGTTATTAGAACCACTCCTCCCTGCGGCAAAACGCCTATGGAATAGTGAAAGGGAAAACCCAAGCTTAACTGCTTCTGTTTATAGTAGAGCGCAAGTTTCATAGTGTAAAATTGATTTAATTTAGGTTTTACATAGAGAAAACTCTATTAAATGAGCCCGTATCGGCTGGCTTGCAAAAGGTGAGGCCCTGCGGAATCTCTCCTAGAACAGGAACGACAAGAAAAAGAACAGTTGATTCAACGGTTACGGGATTTAGGACAGTGTCCCTAGTTCTTTGCTGAAGATTGTCGGTAATGATGGAACCATAGAGTCCGTGATAAAGATGGCAACAGAACTCCTAACCTTTACTGAAATCGTTCCGATGGTGGTGAGACTGCATCCGGTAGTTGAAATGACCGGTTAATTGACCGCTCGCAACGGAAGGTCTATGTCTACCGTCCTTCTTCCCCCGTAGAGGAATTGGATAATCCAACTACAATGAGTGGCGATCCATTGCTTCCTGGGTTCGTTTTGGATTTGAGTACGATTTGGTAGGGATAACTTTGGATCTCTATCGAGAGGGCCGTGGGGGATTTGTACTACCATGCTCAACAGGCATTCATTGGAATTATTATGTCCACTCTTCTCTCTTGGAATCAGCTTGCTGACCGTGCTCTAGCGGGTGAAATTATCAGTCGCGAAGAAGCGCGAGCTGTTCTTAGGGCTCCCGATCAAGTGCTACTGGAGCAATTAGCGGCGGCCTATCGGGTGCGTCGGCACTATTGGGGAAATCGAGTACGGCTGCATTATCTCCTGAACGCCCAAAGTGGACTGTGTCCAGAAGATTGTCACTATTGCTCTCAATCCAAAATTTCTACGGCTGAAATTGATAAGTATCCCTTGATGGCCCAGCAAAAGATTCTCGATGCCGCAGCCCGAGCCGCAGAATTAAAAGCGGGAACCTTCTGTCTGGTTATTTCGGGCCGTTCTCCAGGCGAACGGGTCTTCAAGGAAGTTCTGGACACCGTTCGGGCCATCAAATCGAACTATGACCTCAAAATCTGTGCGTGCCTGGGACTGCTAAACCAAGAGCAAACCCAGCGTCTGGCGGAAGCAGGCGTAGACCGGGTAAATCATAACCTGAATACGTCAGAGCAATATCACGCGGATATTTGTACAACGCATACCTTTGATGACCGTGCCCAGACCGTCCAAAATGTGAAAGCAGCCGGAATCACCACCTGCTCTGGCGGCATTATCGGTATGGGCGAAAGTGATGATGACATCATTGACCTTGCCCTTTCCCTACGGAAATTAGAAGTCACCAGCGTCCCTATTAACTTTTTGATTCCGATTGCGGGTACGCGCTTTGAAGAAGTCCAAGAACTGAATCCGCGTAAATGTTTGCGGGTGCTCTGTCTATACCGATTCCTGCTGCCTTTCCAGGAAATTCGTATCGCAGGAGGACGCGAGGTTCATTTACGGTCTCTCCAGCCTTTAGGTCTTTATGCCGCCAATTCTATTTTTGTGGGTGATTATCTAACTACACCCGGACAGGCCGCTCATGCAGACTGGGACATGATCCGAGATGCTGGATTCGTATTAGAAGCAGCGGATGGCTCGCCCTTGGAGGAAGCATCTACCTTAGAACCAATGGCCCTCGCTTAAAGGGCTGCTTGCCTTGGACCTTTGCGGAAGAAAAGCCGATTACCGGAGAGACCCGCTGGAGGCGGTCCGCGTCCCTTTCTCAAATCCCTAACCTATTTTGATGGTCAAGGAGATGCGGCGAAACCAGTTTATGCTTAGGATCCTAACCGTTTGGCTGTTGCCATATAGGATAAGAGTGATGCTTGACTCGGATTACCGTGCTCACGTGGTCTAGCAGATTCTTGGGTGGTGGTTCTATAGTCACGATTTCATTGGATCGCTATAATTCGTAACGATGGTTGCCCCGCGTGAGACGTTGGGGACAAAGGAGCAGAAATGCCAAGTGTTCTGATCGAAGTACGACGGCAATACACGCAAGAGCAAGAAACTGCTCTTATGGAGGCAGTTCACATAGCCTTGCGCGGGGCTTTCAAGACTGTCTCAGGGGATAAGAACGTACGCCTCATCGTGCATGAGCCTCACCGCTTCACATGCCCACCCACCCGAGAGAAGCCAGATTTCTACACGCACATCAGCATTGACGCATTTCCAGGTCGCTCGCTTGACGCAAAGCGAAAACTCTACAAGGCTATCGTAGACAACCTTGAGCCGTTTGGTATACCGAAAGATCACGTCAAGATCCTGCTCAGAGAAGCCGCTGAAGAGAATTGGGGAATTCGCGGCGGGCAAGCGGGGTGTGATGTTGATCTGGGCTTGAAGATCGAGGTTTAGCGAAGATGCGCTCTAACCCTTCCATAGAGCGGACCCTCGTTAGCGGCTCATGTCACTGCTTGTGCCTATACAATATCTTTTAGCATAATTATTCTAACGGTTCTATAGGTTCTAACGGTCGAGATTGTCTTGCTAATTCCCAATTTGCCAAAATTTCAGCCTGATGTGCGATCGCACATCAGGGCGTAGGTTGGCTTGACACGATCCAGATGTTGATGGCAAAACCTCGCCCCAATCCCGATCTGGAAATTGCGTTAGCACAATCGCTGAGCACCCTACCAAAGGAGCCTCTACACCCAGCTCTCATCATTTCTGCTTCTCAAAGTCACAATGACTATGATATGATGAAGTTTGAAGATTTGTATCTTTGGAGAAAGTGCTTTATGCCTCTAGTCGGTCAACCCGCCCCTGATTTCAAAGTCCAGGCGGTTATGCCAGATGGCGATTTTGAAGAAGTTTCCCTGTCTAAGTACAAGGGCAAGTACGTGGTGTTGTTCTTTTATCCTCTAGATTTCACCTTTGTGTGCCCTACCGAAATCACAGCATTTAGCGACCGCTACAGCGATTTTGCGAGCCGCAATACCGAGATTCTGGGCGTATCTGTAGATAGTCAGTATTCCCACTTGGCCTGGATCAACATGGACCGCAAGAGCGGTGGTCTTGGTGAATTGAAGTATCCTTTGTTGGCAGACCTAAATAAAACGGTTGCTGAAGCCTATGATGTGCTGATCCCTGGTGAAGGTATTGCCCTCCGTGGTTTATTCATCATTGATCCCGACGGTGTTGTTCAATATGCCACTATCAATAACCTCAACGTAGGTCGTAGTGTGGATGAGACTCTCCGCATCCTTTCGGCCTTCCAGTACACCCGTCAGAATCCTGACCAAGTGTGCCCTGCTGGTTGGCAAGATGGTGCTGCCACCATGAAGCCAGACCCCGTTGCTTCCAAAGAGTATTTCTCGAAAGTGTAAGTCTCTAGGTTGGAACGTTGAAAAGCCTCTGGACAAGGGGCTTTTTTTATGGACGAAGGGACTCCCATGCTAAAGTCTTGGCTTATTCAGTAGATTGTTGAGTCACGTGAAAAATGCACCAACTACATGTGGTGGGGATGGGTTTAGAAGGTCCGGCAGGGCTTGCGACCGAGTCCAAGCAACTTATAGAAGCAGCCACCTTGATCACAGGCAGTGCGCACCATTTGCGTCACTTTGCCCTGCACCCAGCCCAGAAACTTTTTCTGGGTAGTGATATGGAAGCTTGGATGAGCAGACTCAAACAGTTTTTAGATCATCAATCTGTCGTTGTACTGGCCAGTGGAGACCCTCTATTTTTTGGTATTGGTCGATTATTAACGGAGAACTTTCCCTTAGAAACTCTTGTTTTCTATCCTCACGTTAGTTCTGTGCAATTAGCTTTTAGTCGCCTCCGGATTCCTTGGCAATCTGCCACGATTGTGAGTATTCATGGTCGGGCGGTGGAGCAACTAGAGCAAGCTTTGAAAAAGTGTGCAAGCCCGATTGCAGTCCTAACCGATGGCATTCATACGCCGGTCGCTATCGCCCAGCTGATTAGGGATTTGTGCTTGCCTATCTCTTATAAGCTTTGGGTATGTAGCCAACTTGGTGGAGCAGAAGAACAAGTGGAAGGCTTTAGCTTGAATGACGGGGTCCCTGCACCCTTTCCGATGCCTAATGTGGTGGTCTTACAACAGATAGAAACTAGTACGCCACCACTCCCCCTTCTTGGCATTCCTGATGATGCGTTCTATACGTTTCCGGATCAACCAGGGTTGATGACCAAGCAGGAAGTACGTGTCCTATCCTTGTCCCTGCTTCGACTCCTGCCCCAGCTACTGGTTTGGGATATTGGCGCAGGCACTGGTTCTATTTCTATAGAAGTGGGTCGTCTGGTTCCGGATGCCCAGATTTTTGCAGTGGAGCAATCGGTGGTAGGCGCCAGTCTTATCCACCGCAATTGTGAGCGATTCGACATTAAGAATGTCCAGGTGGTTTCTGGAGCAGCGCCCAAAGCACTGATTACCCTTCCTGATCCTGACCGTATTGTTTTAGGTGGAGGAGGGACTAGGATTACAGAAATTCTGGCCATTTGTGTGGAACGCCTAAAACCTGGAGGCGTTTTGGTGGGTCACTTTGCCACGATTGAAGCGTTACATGCTGCCCAGATCCATTTGCGCGCTCAGGGTTGGTCCATTCATCTATTACAGATAAATCTGGCTCGTTCTACGGCCATTGGAGAAGCAACCCGTTTCGTTCCTATGAATCCAGTTACCCTGTTACAAGCCATTAAACCTGCGGGGTAATCGCCATTCATTTTTAAAAGCGATCAATATCTATGGTTACAGGCGCAGAACCTTGCGTCTTTTTAAAGGGTGACCAATGCTAGACGAGAACAAAAAATGGGGCAGGCTGTGGGGCATTGGGGTAGGTCCTGGTGATGCTGAATGGCTTACGCTCAAAGCATTGCGGATCATACAGGCGGTGCCTGTGGTGGCCCTACCGCAGAATGTCCGAGGAGGACCGGGTATGGCCTATGGAATCATTCGAGAATACCTCCAGCCAACCCAGAAAGTTTTGCCCTTAGCCCTTCCTTTTGTCTTGGATGGAGAGATACTACAAAAAGCTTGGCACGTAGCCGTCGAGCAGTTAATTCCTTGGCTTGAACAGGGCCAGGATGTCGCTTTTCTCGCCGAAGGGGATATCAGCTTATACAGCACCTTTACTTATATTGCGCGAACACTCCAGGCCCAGGCCCCTTGGGTAGCGATTGAATCTATTCCTGGTATCTGTTCTCCTTTAGCGGCAGCAGGAGTTTTGCACACGCCCCTTGCAATTGGTTATGAAAAGACGGTGATTTTGCCTGCGCTGTTCACTCTGGACGAGCTCGGCCATGCCCTGGACTGGGCAGAAGTGGTGGTCTTGCTGAAATTGACTTCTGTATTTGCGCAGGTGTGGCAACTTTTAAAATCGAAGAATCTTTTGGAACATGCCAGTTTAGTGGAATGGGTAGGAGGCCCTCAACAAAAAATATTCCCGAACTTGTTGGATTTGGCAGACTACAAACCACCCTATTTTTCGATTCTGATTGTGCGACGCTACCCTTATGTCTTTTAATATGTCTCCTAAGAAAATTGCCCTGATTGCCCCTACCCTAGAGGGATATCAGTTGGCGCTGAACCTGCAGGCGGGACTGGAGGATGCTGTCATTTGGACCAAGGCAGACGTTCCTTCTGCTGTTCTTTCTCCTCTTCCTCACCAAGTCCATACCTATCAGGATGGGCTTGCCCCACTCTTAGGGAAACTTTGGCAAGAGTATGACCGCCTGATTTTTGTGCTGGCGCTTGGGGCCGTCGTCCGTCTAATTGCACCCTTGCTCGATCAAAAACAGCAAGACCCAGGCGTAGTCGTCATCCATGCCCAAGACCGCTTGGTAATCAGTGTGAGTGGAGGACATCAAGGCGGCGCCGATGCGCTTGCCCGTCAGGTGGCCGCACTTATCGAAGGGAAACCTATCATCACTTCGGCTTCTGCAAGCCAGGATCTGCCTGCGGTGGATCTTCTCGGTGAACCC
>CASBPW010000158.1 GCA_949127685.1 Candidatus Sivonenia alaskensis PMM_0068
ACCAGATCCACTCCAAAAATCGAAGCGCTTGGCGTGAGGCCCTTCACCACGCTTGTATCCATTCGTAGCTGTTGCGATTGACTTAATTTATCTGCCCGGTCCATGACAACACCTCACTGATGGGGTTGAAGAACAACCGCTTTACGAGGACGACCAGCTTTGGTAAGCCCTGAAAACAGAAAGGCCACCACAGCACCCATGACTACAGAGGCAAGACCCGAAAGGTCAGGAGTCGTAGCAATGCTGTCCAAATGGGAAAGCATCTCAAGCGACGCACCAGCAGAAACACCACCACCGCCAAGAGTCCCGAAACTCTGGTTCACAGCAGCCGTGACCGGAGCATTGATTTGCCCAATCCAAGTGAGGATGTTGGTGATGAGCAGGAAACTCAACACAGAGCCAGCAAAAGCAGTAACTCCGCGCAAAATTACGCTCTCATTGCGTATCCAAAAACCAGTAGCAACAAACGCCGGGATTCCAGCAATTAAGCACCAGATTGAGCCCCAGAAAAAAGTTTGGACTAGACTGCCACTATCGGTAGAGAAAGTAGCAATGGCTAACGAAGGAAGCATCAGCCTTCTCCAATTCAGAACACCATGAGCGTAGGGGGAGAAGCTGGATTCTCAAACAGGTTATTGGACAAAAAAATCAGAGATATTTATCAGCCCTAAATACCCCCTCTCTAAAAGCCGGAGCAAAGCGACCTCAAGCGCGACCGTCCGGTATCCACTCAAAAATTTGCTTAGATCTATGGCGCGTGGGCAGGACAAGAGCCACGCGACGGGGACCCCGGATGCACCGTAGCAAGAAATCTTAAACGAAGACCTATCGGTTGTAGGCGAGGGAAGAGAGGGGGTTTACACAACCCACAACGAAGCATTCATCAACGGAAAGTAGGAGGCTGACGCCAACCTTCAGGGGGCTTAGGCTGGACAAGCCAATAGCTCTCTAGATTCACTTGCTCTTGCCTTTGGTAGGAACTTCCGGTCATGTAAATATCGTTGGGATTATTGGGAGAAATACGCCCCTCAAATTTCCATAACTGAGTATCAGAGGAAGAACCTTGTAGAGATGGCAGGGAGAGCAACGCTTTTTTAGCCGCCTGCGGATCTGACCCCGCCACTAGAGACTCTCTAATTTCCAAGTTGACCTTTTTATCGGCAGTAATTGTCCCGACACCGGAGCCTAGACCAGTACCAAAGTCTTGGGGGGAAGCATACCAAGTAAAGGCAAATTGATTGTGCTGCCTTTTGGTAATACGCAGCATGAACCATTGGGGTTTAGCCTTCTTGTCTTGATTGTTTTGATAGAACCCATACATCGGGCTATCTGGGAGCAACGCAACATAGGAGGCTCCCTGGGCAATGGCTATCTCTTCAGGGGTTCGGATCTGACGTAAGGAATTTAGATATTGAGGAATACCAACGCAAGAGGCTCCAAAGATGCCAGCCGCAACCATGAGTAGGAACGTTTTAGCAGTTCCTGCATGAGCATTAGAAGCAACAATGATTTGCTGAGAAGGTGGGGCCTGGGGAGCTTTCTTTGGAGCCGGGCCAAATATCGGATTCACTGAAAATCTCCGAGAGCGGTTTTTAGGTAGCTTAGGGGTGCAGCAGTATTTCTCAAACAGGAGTGGCGTGGGCAAGGCCAAATGACTCCCTGATAGCGCTTTGAGAATCCTTTGGAGCGGCCTAGGCTAAGGCAAAACAGAGGGCAGAAGATGGAAAATCACATTAGAAAAACCCTGGAGTACTTTCAAGCTCGCATTCCAGTCATCGGGATAGAGGACAGCCTCGCTGAAAGAATCCGCACCATCGAAAAACTGACCATAGAAGTAGCAGAACCCCTAGGATTAGAGGCTTTCACCTGGGATCTTTCCAGAGGGTTAAGGGCGAAGAAAGGTAAAGATTTTGAGCAAAGAAAACTAAACGATTTTCTTAGATACCTCGATACGGAAACTCCCAAGGGGCTTTTTATATTTCTCAATGCAGACCTCGACCGAGTTGGCATTCAAGCTGTAACCAACCTGTTTTTTAGCCTCAGAGAGCATGAAACAAGGGTCGTTTTTTTGGGAGAACCGCTCCCTAATGAGCTGGCAGAACTTATCCCCTCTATTGCAGTGCCACTCCCTACCAGGGAAGAAATCATGTGCATCATTGAGACGTGGACCAGCGAGAGGAAGCTAGAAACACTCTCTATGGAAGGCATCAATCTCTTAGCTAGAGCTGGGCAGGGTTTATCTCATCAAGAGCTAGAAGATGCTCTAGAGCTGGCTTACGTGAGGGACGGCAAAATTAGCAAAGGTTCAGTAGAACATTTGAACAGGGCCAAGATAGAAAAGCTCAAGCAGTACAACCTGACTTTTATGCCCAAGCCAGATACCCAAGTTGGGGGCTTAGATGAGCTTAAAAAATGGTTGGCCCAGCGGGTCAAGCTGCTAGACCCAGAGGCCAAAAAGACAAAAATCCCTGCCCCTAAAGGAATCTTGTTAGTGGGTCCCCCAGGCTCCGGTAAGTCAATGGTTGCCAAAACGGTTAGCCATGAGTGGTCTATCCCTTGCCTATTCCTGGAAATGGCCAGAATTTTTAGTCAGGGCGAGGGTAATTCAGAAAGGAATTTCCGCAACATCATACGAATTGCTGAAAGCATCGCCCCCTGTGTGTTGTGGATCGATGAAATGGAGAAAGCTTTTGCCACGGGCAACGAAACCAGTAGGCGTATCTTGGGGATGTTCCTTAACTGGATGCAGGAAAAACAAGCACCCGTCTTTGTCTGTGCCACCATCAACCGAATCGGAGAACTACCTCCTGAAGCAACCAGGGCAGGAAGATTCGATGGTATCTTCTTCGTCGGATTACCGCATACCGCAGAGAGAGTAGAAATATTGAATATCCATCTGGCTCGATATGACCTCTCTTTTAGTGATACGGACATTTGGGGATTAGCTGAAGACCTTGAAGGGTATAGCGGAGCGGAGTTGGAACGCGGGGTAGCGGAAATGATGATCCGCGCTTACTCAGAAGACCGTATCGGGAATATAGAGTTTGCGGACCTGAAAGAGAGTTTGCGTTATATCAGGCCCCTAGCCCATACCCGGCAAGAAGAAAGTAAGGATATGAGAGTCTGGGGCAGGAAAAATGCTAGGCAGGCTTCGTCTAGTCTTGAGCAGATGGCTGAAAGAAATGGACCTGGA
>CASBPW010000159.1 GCA_949127685.1 Candidatus Sivonenia alaskensis PMM_0068
ATGCGGATGGGAACGCCTGAATTTTTGCAACAGCTCCGGCGAGTAGCCGATCAATTTAATACACTCTTGATTTTCGATGAAGTGATGACAGGCTTTGGTCGCACGGGAGATTGGTTTGCGTGCACGAAAGCTCAAGTTGAACCTGATATTATCTGCCTTTCTAAAGGCCTAACAGGTGGATTCCTCCCCTTTGCTGTAACAGTATGTTCAGAAGCTATTTATGAAGCTTTTTATAGTGATGATCCATCAAAGACTTTATATCACGGGCATAGCTATACGGCAAATCCATTAGGATGTGCTGCTGCTTTAGCATCCCTAGAATTGATGATAGAAAATGAATCTGTTTTCTGTACGATGGAATTAAAACATCTGGCTCATTTTCAAGCACTTCAAAATCATCCGAAACTCACAAACCTACGGGTAACGGGTACAATTGCAGCGATGGATATAGTGACAGAGGATCAGCCTAATTATCTCAATCATATAGCCGCTGAAATTCGTCAACGTTCGATTGAACAAGGATTACTCCTGCGACCTTTAGGAAATGTCCTTTATCTGATGCCGCCTTACTGCATCACAGATGAAGAATTGGCAGAGATATATCAGGGAATTCAAGCTATTTTGTGAACTATCGTACGCATCAGAGTGTCCTGGATGTCAAATGACAAGCTGTCAAGCTTTGAATCTCTCAATAATAAAGCAGGCCGACCATACAATGTATCGCCAGCCCTCGTCTCGTTTCGTCTTTAAGTTTGCACTTTCTACTGTCTTCACGTCAAAAGACAGTCTGTCATAGTTCGAAAAGCTATTTCCATCCTTTATTAGCTTGGGCTAGAACATACGCCGCGACACTCTCAATCTCAGCCGGTTTCAGCTTGCCTGTCTTGCCAAAACCGGGCATGGGACTTTTACCATTCGTGACCAGAGCAATAATAGCCGCCGAATTATCTCTCTGATTCTTCTTTAGATCGGCAAGACTTAATGTCTTTTGAGGACTGACTGTGTTTTTACCACCACGATGGCAGGCGGCACAGTTTGCATTAAAAACTTTCTGTCCTACCGCAAGGTCAGGGGCTGCTTGGGTGGAAAGTGAACTAACTGACAAGAGTGTGACAGCCAAAAATGCGCCACTTAAAACTCTCTTCATGAAATATCTCCTTACGTGAGCTTGTGAGCCAAAGTCTTATTCATATCCAACGAGAACTCCAGTCCAACGAGAACTCTAGAAGGGTTTTATGCAAGAAGCAAATGACATGGTGTCAAACTAGCGGTTCAATTTGTAGAATGATGGTCGTGTTACGCTAGGGTCGTCTCAATAAAAAACCATGGCTCCTCTTCCCGATGCCCGACCCAATAGACTTTCCCTAGGTCCTTTGGAAACAGAGATATTAGAGATCCTCTGGGAATTCCGTACTGCAACCACCAAAGATATTTATGAACGGATATTGACGGACCCAGACCGAGAGCTGACCTATTCCTCTGTAACTACAGTCTTGCGTCGCCTAACGCAAAAAGGCTGGTTAATCTGTGATGAAGAAGGGCGTGCCTTTGAGTGGAAGCCTGTGGTTTCGAAGGAAGAAGCACAGAGCCTAGAAGCGCACAATCGGTTACAAAAGTTCCTCTCTGTGAGTACGCCTGAGATTATTGCTGCCTTTGCCGACAGTTTGGACCAAAACAGCTTAGAACAGCTCCAGGCGATTATGAGCCGCATACAGGAAGTCCGTCGCCAGCGGAGGAATCCCTAATGCATCTGTTGATGATAGGTGGAGTCCTAGCCCTATGTTGGTTCGTGCGACGGGGGAGTCCGGCCAAAGGGTCTTGGGCTGCCCGTTGGCAAAGAAATTTGACTGCATTTCTGCTTCCACCCTGTCTTTTGATGACAACGGCCCTCGCAATTCTCTGGATGGGACCGGGAGGTGCAACCTTGAGCTTCTGGGACGGCAACCTAACCTATGGCTTGGCTTGGGGCTTCTTACTATGGGCAGCCTTTGAGGGCCTAAAACTAGTTTGGTCCGGGATAGGCTTTCTCCGCCAAGTTCAGACTTACCCTTGTGTAGATGTGCAGGGTACTGCCTGTCGTCGTCTTGATACGGTTGCTCCTTTTATCGCACAAGTCGGTTTCTGGAATCCCCAACTGCTGGTGAGTCAGGGTTTGTTGGACACCTTAGACCCAGAACATCTGGAAGCAGTCTTATCCCACGAACAAGCCCATCATTACTACCGGGATACCTTTTGGTTCTTCTGGCTTGGATGGTTGCGGAGAATAACCTCCTGGTTACCGAATACCCAAGCGCTCTGGGATGAACTATTAGCGTTGCGGGAACTGCGCGCCGATCGCTGGGCCGCCCAACAGGTGGATGTCTTTGCTTTGGCTGAATCGCTGGTTTTGGTAGTGAATGCTGGCCCAACTCCGGTGGATTCTGAACTGCTCTGTGCAGGCATAGCCCCGTCTTCGAACCGCCTAGAAGAACGCGTAGAGGCTTTACTGGCCGGACCAGAATCTTCCACAAGCTCTACGCTTGGCTCCTTCCTCTGGTTGTTGCTGGTGCTGTTGCCTTTTGCCGCATTACCTTTTCATACGCATTGTTTATGCCCGTTTCTGAAGACGGGTTTATTCTGAGGCGCGGACCGTCCAACGTAGGGTGAAGGGATTGAAGATGTTTTTCCCTTTTGGTTTTCCAGAGAGGACCAACCGATAAGTCCCTCGCTCAGGAAAAGTGACTTGAGCAGACAATACAGACTTGGATTTTTCTGCGGTGCCCTCTATGAGTGTGGGTGTAACTACTGGGGTTCTTGCGGTCGCCTTGTAGAGAGAAAAGGCACAATCACATTCAGCCAGACTAATTTTCTGTCCGCCTTTTTTTACTAAGTCGAACCAGACCGTACTCAAAATGCCAACTTTGGGGTCATCATTAGGCTCAATGTGCATGAGTGCCCCAACGTTTTTATCAGCAGAGAGTTCATGGCCATAGATGGATTCACTAGAAAATCCGAAGAGCATAAGAGCTAGGAGTAGAGCATATTTCATCACTTCATATTCATCTCTTTGCTATGGTCGTAACCAGCAGACTCAGACTTCGACTTCTGAGCAGTAGTTTCTTGAATCTCAGTTGTATTGGCAGGTCTGGCACTATTGGGTGGTCCAGACCAATCACTGGTTGTTCCATCTTTGTAGCGTTGCAGTATTTTCCATACCAAAGGGGCCGCTTCCGCTGGATTGCGGGCCTTGAAGCTAAATGACTGGAACTCTTGAGGTTCTAAGTTCCCTTTCCAAACGACTTCTGTAACTGTCCCTGCTCTTCAATCAATTGTCTTGACCATCCGGGCATGGGCTGAACATAGAGTATTCGTAAACCTTTGGGGATTTTGAGGTGGATTTCGCTCGTGGGAGACGTGCGGCTTTCACTGGGTATTTCTAAGGTATATAGCTGCAGTTTTCCTGGTTCAGATTGTGCCGGAGAAACAATGGCATGGGCATCCACCTGTTCGGATAGGAGGAATACGCCCAAAAAGCCAAGCACTAAGCTGCAGTTTAGAA
>CASBPW010000160.1 GCA_949127685.1 Candidatus Sivonenia alaskensis PMM_0068
CAATAGAGTAAAAGGGCCAACTTCTGGAAAAGCGCCTAGGCGGACCAGTTCCTCTGCCATGCGTCGGGACAAGTTATTGGTGTGGGGTAAAGCGCCGACCCCGATCATGCCCACATTGGTCAATGCATGGGGCGCGACCGCTTTCTCCAAGGCAATATCCAGAGGCGTGGTCATTTCTTCCACCAGCCAGACCCGTGCGTTGACGGAGGTATACCCTTCACTTTTGACTTGGACTGGCCAACGCCCTTGTGTCAGATTATCGAGTTCGTAGACCCCTCGGCTATCGGTGGTGACCGCCTGCTCTCCCAATTGAACGGTTGCTTGCAGGGGTTTGCCGGTGACATCTTTTACCTGACCGACCAGACGAGCGGGTCCTGCTTGGGCTGCCGTTGCAGAGAAAGCAACCAGCCCCAAGTTCAACAGCATCCCGATCAGCTTGTGAATGGGTTGGTTTGTTGCCATTGCTTGACTACCTCCCTAGCCATATTGCGAACTTCTAAGCGAAATAAACCATCAGCCGACTCCTCGTAGAGGGGGTCTCCTCCCACATCATCTTGCCCTTGAACTTTTAAGAAATTGGCCTTTTCTCCGACCTTGGTCTTTTGCAGGTCTAATACCAGAACGGCTCCCTGAGCCCTGAGCTGGTTGGGGGTGAAGTTGGGAAGCTCCACGGGCACAAACATCTTCAAGAGCGAATTGATGATGGGATTCCCTTTCTGGTCGTAGCCTCGGGAATGTACCACTTGGGTAAAGACGATGTATCTCAGTCCCAGGGTACGGCCCAGAGCCTTCAATTTTTCCACCTCAGCGGTGTAGCGGTTGTTCCGGTCAATCACACTCAGCCCTTCCACCGCAGAAGCAAAACGGGCAAATTCCGGAGCGGGTCCTAAGGGACCATTGAGCACCAAGACCTTGCGTTTTTTGGTCAGATTTTCATCCATCAGTGGCATCAAGCTACGGGCAAATAGCTCTGAGTACTGGGGGGCGTCCGCGAGGATGCCAATATTTTCTCCCTCCACCGATGGGTTCACCGTGAATTTCTTGGTGGTCCAATCAGAACGAGGAGGAAGTTGGATATCCGTGGTTGCCACGTAACCACCGCGAGATTGTACCCTGGCGGTGAACTTAGGAAATCCTGGAACTTCTACATCCACTAAATATTTACCAGGTGGTAACTGGGAAAGTAAGAAAGAGCCATCGGGCAAAATCGGTACTTTCCTGCCCTCGACGGTGAGGGCGCCTTTGGCTACTGTATTCCCTGCCAAGTCAGTCACCTGTCCGGCTACAGCCCCGATGTCTTTGCGGGAAGGCGCTAACTTGGTAGTGTTCGTGGGATTGGAGGAAGAGGCTATAGAGGGGTTTGACGGGAGTGGACTGGTAATCCAGTGGAGAGACTTAGCTCCAGCTTCTACCAACACTAACCCTCCGCCCAAGCGAGCGATACCCGTAGGAGCACTGCCTACTTTCTGGCTACCAATGGTTCTACCGGCCTCCAGATCGACGATTTGGATACGATCACTATCCCGAGAAGTTACATAAGCGTATTTGCCATCTTCAGAAAGGACCAGACGGGTAGGCTTCCAATCTAATCCCACCGAACGAAATTCCCCGCCTAAGCTCAACGGCACAATCGAGAGGTCTTGAGAACCGGAGTTAAGCAATACTGCACGATTATTCTTGGCATCCAAGGCAAGGTCTTCTGGGTTGCTGCCTGAACGTAAACGGGCCAACAGTTCACCGTTATTGGGATTGACGAGGACAAGACCTAAACCATCGTTACTCGCCAGAGAGACCCAAATATTACCTGTCCCTTGGTCGATGGCACAGGCGAGAGGACCATTGGGCAGAGGCAGCGCATGGATTTGTTCTTTATCTTTCTTGGTCGTATCTAAGCGAACTATGGAAATCTGACTAACTTTTGGATGGGTGGCCACCAAAAGTTTGCGGGCAGGATCAATGTCTAGGTCAAAAACGCCAGCCTTGAGGTCAATAGTTTCAATAACTTCGTTTTTGTCCAGGTCTACGACGGCGATGACATTGCTATTAATGCCGCCCACATAGGCTCGATTTTGAGCAGGATCAACACGGGTGACGATCGGTTCAAACCCCAAGGGAATTTTCGCTTTCACCTGTTGGCTAGTCAGGTCCACTACCGCAAGTGCTTGAGCTTCCATCAAGCCGACCACTGCCATCGGTTTGCCTTGCATAAACAGAACTTCAAGACGGTCTGCTCCCGTATCGATCGGGATCAGGGTGTCTTTGGCTATAACCGGGATGACCCACAAACTCAAAACTAGGGCTGTGGTCGTTATTCTTTGAATTTTTTGAATGAGAGGAGTGATGTGCATTGCTCGTTTTAAGACCTTCCAAACCTGATTTTGTTCCAGTCACGCTCCCTATCCTAACAACGCGCTCTGCCAAAAGTGGATTGCTAGCCTTTAGTTAACCTTTTGCATGGTTCATGGTTCAATCAACAGCAGCTCCCATCGGCTCCAATATATTTTCTGTCTCTCGGGAGATGGCACTGACTTTCTCTTTATACTTGCGCAGCAGTTCATCGGTTTCGCGTTTAGAACTGGCGTTGACATAGATATGCACGAAGGGGTCCCCTGCATCCGGTAGGACCAAAACCCACTCATCATCCCCATAGTAAATTTTCACGCCATCAATCAGCTCAACTTTTTTGGAATCGTTGTCTTCCACCAGTTGACGCATAACCGCGCCCTTGGCTGCCCAAGAGCAACGAACTGCTAAGTGCCTGTAATAGGACGCAGGGAGCTCTTGGCGGACTTGTTGCAAGGAACGCTGCTGTAGGGTCACCATTTCAATGAGTTTACCAACGGCAAACATTGCGTCAAACCCGGGATGCAACTCAGGGAAGATAAAGCCGATGGCCGCAGAACCGGCAAGAACCACATTTTCAGCAGAAGCCGCTGTTTCCATGATGGCGGTGGGATTAGACTTGGTGCGAATCAAGTGCGCGTCATGTCTGCGCACAATCTGCTCTACCAGACTTGATACTTCCACAGGGACCACGATTGTTCCACGGGGATTGGCGCTAAGGACAAGTTCTACCATGATCGCCGTGAGCAGCTCATCCCGAATCGGTTCGCCTACCTCATCGACAAGGATAAATTGCTCGCCATTCGCGCCCACCTGCACCCCAAAATTGGCCTGGAGCGCTTCTACTACATTGCTCAACTGTTTGAGTAAGCCTTCTCTCTGCTCCATGGTGGGGGCAGAAGGGGTTAAGGAAGCGTTGAGAATGACGGCATCACAGCCAAATTTGCCCAACAGCATGGGCAATACCGCTCCACTGACGGCATAGGCGTAGTCAATGACAATCTTTGAAACACTGTTGTGTAGGGCTTCTGCATTGAGGTTCTTATCATAGCCAGCAGCATAGAATTCCAACATTCTGGCGGGGTAGTTCACATTCCCGATCTCTTCGATGGAAGCCCTGCGGAAATCTTCTTTGAAAAAAGCAGATTCAATTTTCTTCTCGATTGCTTTGGAAATATTGATGCCTTGGCTATCCATGAATTCAATCAAGATGTGGTCTGGCCGTTCTGGATGTAGCCGCACATGGATTCCTCCGGCCACTTCATTCAAGGGCGCGCAATAGCGGGCAATTGGAATAGCTGTGGCATCTAGGTTCTGGACATTTACCCCTACCGACATTAAACCGGAAATCAAGGAACGAGTAACCATCCGAGAGACAGAACGCTGGTCACGGGAAATTTGTACTTGAGCTCCAACTTTGAATGTAGCCCCATAGGCCGCGCCAAGTTTAACGGCGAAGTCAGGGGTGATCTCAACGTTTGCAATCCCAGTCACCCCTCGCTGGGAGAAGAGATTCCTTTGTGCCATGGTCCCCCAAATCAGATTGAGATTTAAAATTGCGCCCGATTCGATTTTCTTACTGGGCCACACCCTTACTCCGGAATTCACTTGTGCTTCATCGCCCAAGGTGCACAGGGAGCCGACGGTCGCTCCTTCCATAATCCGCACCATGCGG
Source organism: Candidatus Sivonenia alaskensis PMM_0068 (assembly GCA_949127685.1). Lineage (GTDB taxonomy): Bacteria > Cyanobacteriota > Cyanobacteriia > Gloeobacterales > PMM-0068 > Sivonenia > Sivonenia alaskensis. Next base: position 4,019 of record CASBPW010000160.1, read on the forward strand.
CCCATGCGAACGCCTCTGCTGACCGTACAAGCCCTGAGTTCCGACTCGTCACCTACAATGACGCCATTCCAGAGAATTGCTCGCTCGAGGATGCAGTTAGCGCCGATTACTATATTATCGCCGACGACCGTGCCCGCCAAAAGCCTGGCCCCAGGGCCGATACGGGTATTGCGCCCAATTAAGAGTGGTCCTTCGAGGATTGCGGTGGGATCAATGGTGGCCTCTGTTCCCACCCAAATGCCTTGGGACAATTCTTTATAGGGCATGTCCACCAAGACTTTGCCTTCTAGGGCGTCGTACTGGGCCTCCCGGTAGGTATCTAGACTGCCGACATCGCACCAGTACCCTTCGGCCACGTAGCCATACATGGGCTCTTGTTTGCTCATCAGCAGCGGGAATAAGTCTTTGGAGAAATCTACTTCTTTGTTCTTGGGCAAATATTGAAGGACTGAGGGCTCCAAGATGTAAATTCCTGTGTTCACCGTATCGGAAAAGATTTCACTGGCAGAAGGTTTTTCCAAGAAGCGCTGAATTTGCCCCTCTTTATTGATGATTACCACCCCAAATTCTTGGGGATCAGGGACACGGGTCAGGACCAGGGTCGCTTTAGAACCTTTTTCTTGGTGAAATTTGATAGCAGCGGTAAGGTCAAAATCAGTGAGGGAATCTCCGGAGATCACCACAAAGGTCTCTGTGAGCAGTGCTTCGATGTTTTTTACGCAGCCTGCGGTTCCGAGGGGCTTATCTTCTTCGACGGCATAGGTCAGCTTGACTCCATAGTCACTGCCATCCCGAAAGTATTCCCGCATGGCATCTGGCAGATAGTGCAAGGTTGCGACTACTTCTTGAATGCCGTGGCGTTTGAGGAGGTTGAGAATATGTTCAAAGATGGGGCGATTGAGAATGGGGACCATCGGCTTTGGGAGATCACAGGTCAATGGACGCAGCCTAGTCCCCGACCCACCTGCCATCAACACTGCTCTCATAGAACCTCCTGCCTGCTGCGTGAAGAGCATTCCCTTAGCCTAGGGGAAATAGAGTAAAGGTTCAACCCTGACAACATTATCTGTGGCCTTCTCGGCCCTACTAGAACGGCTGATCAGGAATTCCATTTTGTTTCTTTTAAGTGGAGGTAGGGACGAGCGGACTTTATTTCAGGTTGTAACGGTCCAGGATTTGCTGCGTGTGGGGTGGAATAATCTTCGCGATTTTCTTTGGATAGCGCTGCTTTAGGAAATACCAATTGCGGGTTTGTTTGTTCTCTACCACCAAGCGGGCAAATTCCAGGCCCTTTGGTCCGGAAGACTGGATACGATTATCAAGAATACGGGCCAAGAGTCGAGGCAATACCGTCGGGGGTTTGCCTAGGTATTTCAAAAGCCGCTTCATCGCATCAATACGATCGCCGCTGTCAACAAATTCGGTGTGGTCTAGGTCTGCCGCAATCAAATCAAAAAGTTCCTGTCCTCTTTGGTTGCGCACCAGAAGCCATTGCCAAGCCAGAGGAACCGCCATATAGCCTACCGTCAGATCAGCCAAGGCATTCATTTGGTCAAAGCAAGAAAGACAAGCATCGGGGAAACAGTCCTGGAGTTTGTCCATCCTCATTTCAAAGTAACTAACTTTTTCGATAGACCCATCTTCATGCCAGAACCAAACCCGAAAATCTGGCATGAATTCCAGCTTGCGCACAGACCAAGGGGTACGGCTGGTGACTTGAATAAACCGCTTCCAATTTGGGGCTGTCATGTTGTCGGTACAGACCAAGCCGATGACATAGAGCTTCTCTAGGCCTAACTGTGCTTCCAAGGCCCTCAAGGTGGAAATCTGGCAACCAACACCGACCACAGCCAAACGCTTGATGCCTTGTTTTTGTATTTCAGGGACTGCATCCAAGAGCGGAACCATATCCCACCGAGAGCCTTTACAGTTCTCAAGTTCTCTTTTATTGCGTACCAGGATAGGAGTGCCCGTATTGTTGCTGTTTTTCCGCGTGACTAAGACTGCGTCTACTTTCCCCTGTTCCAGAAGCCGCTCTAGAATCGTCGTGATCGTGCCATTGGTCTGGGCATCCTCTTTCGGGTTCTTCAGTTTAGAAGCATACATTTTCTGGAATACCCCAAAGTAGGCTTCATCAGAACTGAGATCACGAGGTCTTCCGTGCAGTTTTGGCTCCAGAGGGGTCACAACATCTGTCTGGAACCCACAAAGGTCTTCAACTTGAGCCTCATGATCGGGTTGAGTGCACGCTCCGCAATTACTGCATAAGCGCCTCTGCATCAGGGGGTAGGTTGGAGTTGAAGGGGCCTGGGTCATGGAAGATCGTTTTGATTGGGGACCACTACACCCTAGGGTACAAGCTGGACAGCTATTTGGCAGCCTAGGTTGCTATTTGCGCTACATACAGTATGCATGGATCGCTTACATTTTTCAGTCCCCTATGAAGATTGATGTTTTGGGGATCGAGGCAGGAGCTTGGTGCTTCCATGCCTTTTTGGTTTCCATAAATTCAGTTACAGGGCATGAACAGAAACCCAGTTCTTCTGCTCATGCGCCTTGTGGGTGGCATCGATCAGGACTTGGGACCTTAAGCCCTCTTTTAGAGAGGGGGTCATCGGAACCCCTGTCTTTATGCTGTGGATAAATCGTTCAGCCATCCCGATGAAAGGGGCGATTCTGCCATCGGGATGGGAGTGCACGAACTGAAGTTCTTGCGGGATGAATTGTTCTACTAAATCTTCTCCAGGTTTTGCTAGCCAAAGCTTGAACCCATGGATATAGTCTAAAAGATTATCGCTGCCTAACACTAAAGTTCCGTATTCACCATAGATGCGCATCCAATGGCCCTGTCCCCGCCAGGTTGCTGTGCTTAAGGAAACGACGCAGGGGGTTGCGTCCATAAATTCCAGGAGGAGGTTACAGGTATCATCGCTGTCTACGGGCTTTAAAGTTCCTGTTGGATCGGGGCGTTCTTTGATGGAAGTTGAAAGTTGAGCACTAAGTTGGGCAATGGGGCAAAATAACCACTCCAAATAGTCAAAACAATGAGAACCGATGGCGCCTAAAGCCCCTCCTCCATTTTCTTTTTTTGCATACCAATTCCAAGCACGCTTGGCATCTGCTCTACCTTCTACTTGCCAGGCAACTTCTACAAAACGAATGGTGCCAATAATTTTCCTTTCCAGAAGTTGCTTTAAATATTGCCAGTGCGGAACTGCCCGAAATTCAAAATCAACACCATGAACCAAATGATTTGCCTCAGCTAAATTGAGCATTTCTTTTGCTTGAGCAGTATTCAAGGCTACGGGCTTTTCACAAAATAAGGCTTTATTTGCTTTGAGGACAGTCATGGATTGTTCGTAGTGCATATGGGGAGGAGTACTCACAGCAATCGCATGAATATCTGGATGTTGCGCCATCTCCTCAACGGTATCAAAAACCAGCGGAATATCCTGTTGTTCGGCAAGGGATTGTGTCTTGGCTGAATTTCTTCCCCAAATTCCGATGATCTTCACGTTGGGAATCGCTTGAAAGCCCGGAATATAGACCTTTTCGCCAAATCCAGTCCCTACGATTCCTATCTGAATGGCCATAATTTTTTACTCATGATTTTCGTGATTTTCGGGATGTTGTTGTGGGGTGAGCTCTTTCTTCCTGCCATTCTCTAAGGCCTCCTGAGAAGTCCGTCCATAGGTTAGAGCGAGATCTCCTAATCTGGTGGCTAGACTTTCTTGGAGGTCTCCTGCTTGATACCGCCATATCCAGTTGTTTTCTGTGGTGCTGGGGAAGTTCATCCGAGCTTGGGTATCTAACCCTAATAAATCCTGTAAGGGGATAATCGCCAAATCAGCAATGGACATAAAAGCAAGCCGGATCAGGTCCCAATGAATGCCGTCAACACTAAGGTGGCCAAGGTATTTTTTCACCGATTCTTGTTCATTTTCGGATAGCTTATTAAACCAGCCTACGACTGTATCATTATCATGGGTGCCTGTGTAGACCGCAAAATTGCGGTCATAGTTATGGGGGAGATAGGGATTGCCAGCCCCAGAGCCAAATGAAAATTCTAAAATCTTCATACCTGGAAAATGGAACTGGTCTCGGAGGGCTTCTACGTCTGGTGTAATCACCCCTAAATCTTCTGCAAGAATGGGGAGAGTTCCGAGTTTTGCTTCTACAGCAAGGAAGAGGTCTTCACCAGGTCCTGGCTCCCAGGTTCCATCTATTGCGGTGGTTTCTGTAGAGGGTACGGACCAATAACTTTCAAAAGCTCGGAAATGGTCTACACGGATCATATCCACGTAGTTGAGCATCATCTTAAACCGATCGATCCACCAACTATATCCTGTTTCTTTAAGTTGTCTCCAGTTGTATAGCGGGTTACCCCAAAGTTGCCCTGTTTCACTAAAATAATCTGGGGGAACACCCGCAACATGGGTAGATTTATAAGTATCTTCTTCTAGATAAAATAGTTCTGGATGTGCCCATACATCGGAGCTGTTGTAGGCAACATAGATTGGAATATCTCCGAGTAGAGAAATAGAACGCTGATTGGCATAGTGCTTCAGTTCTTTCCACTGGTCAAAGAAAATATACTGCACGAATTTGTGACAGAAAATTTCTCCGCGGTAGATCCGTTCATAACGTTCTATAGTCTTTGGTTCTCGTTCCACCAGACCGGAGCTCCACGCACTCCATTCCTCCTCTTTGAGGTTGTCTTTTAAGGTCATGAACAAAGCGAAGTCATTGAGCCAGTGCACATGTTGACTACAAAAATGCATAAAATCATCCATTTGCTCGCGACTGGCCTTCTCTTTAAAAGCTTCACTGGCTCTTTGCAAGAGTACGGTCTTGAGTGGAATAAGACGGGTGAAATCCACTTTTTCCTGGGGAAGTTCTGTCAATACTTCCAAATCCTCTGCTTCTAATAGCCCCTGCTCACAGAGTGATTCCAAGCTGATCAGTAAAGGGTTACCTGCCATGGCAGAAAAGCACATATAGGGCGAATTCCCAAAACCTGTAGGGCCAAGCGGCAGGATTTGCCAAATCGTCTGCCCGGCAGCAGCTAAGAAATCTACAAATTCATAGGCAGCTTTGCCCAGATCTCCGATTCCGTGGGGACTAGGGAGAGAGGTGGGATGGAGGAGCACGCCGCTAGCACGATGAAAAGCCATATTTCTACTGTAGGAAGATATGCGGTAGTCTAAGCGCTGTGTACCCTGAAGGGCAGAAAATTTTGCTATCTCTCAACGTATACCCGTCGCGATACTTTCCTCATTGCCTCTAGAATAGGCTGTCTCCATCGTGCAACAGCTATGCGAAGGATGGAACGTAGCTCATGAACAAGGGGATAATCCATCGCAGCAAAAATAAATTCGGGACGATTGCGCGCCATTTCAGGCGACAAGCCTTTTGCCAAGAATCGTCAAAACTTATCGGGATAAAGGTTCTAGGCTACCGACAGTTTGAATTTGGCTTTGCTGGGGTCGGGGCGGCCATCTTCGCATAAGTCCTTACAGTGATAAAATCTCTAGGTCTTTTTAGACTCCAAGCCATGATTGATGAAAATGGAAAGCTATTCGGGAAGGTCAACATCATTGATGCTGGAGCCTTTCTCTTAATCGTATTGGGCTTTTTGGGGTTTTTTGTAGTGCGTTCCAATCGCTCTGAAGCGCAAAGTAACCAAGTTGCAACCAAGACGATTCAATTTGATTTGTTTGCCCAGGGCAATTTTAAGAATCCAAAGGTTTTCAGAGTAGGAGATCAAGTCGCTCTCAATATCCGTAATCAACCTGCGGGAATGGCTACTATCGCAAAGGTGCAGGTAGATGCTCGCACCGTTAGCTTTTTACCTGCTGATGGAAAGCTGAAGAGTTTTCCAGATCCGGATGCTCCCTACGGCAAGAAGATAACCTTCACCCTTAAAGCAGATGCCAGCGAGACTCCCAATGGTTACGTAATCGGGGGGGCTAAGATCAAGATTGGCATTCCGGTAGAGATAGAAACCGCCTTGTATAGTCTGAAGGGATCAACCATTGATGTCCGTGCAGAGTGACCTATTGAGTCCTAAATGGCTGCAGAGCAGTCTCCTAGGGCGGTTAGCCTTGGTTTCCGCAGACCTCAAAAGTTGGTGGGACGATAGTTTCCTGGGAAAAATTCAGGGAAGTTTAGAACCTTGGGCCCATAAAAGTGCTTTTGGTTCCTGGTTGATGCCGCTTGCATTAGGATGGGCCGGAATCCTGTTTCTATTCGCTCCATTTACTTCTACAGAACAGATTGGAATCTTTCTACTGGCTGGAGCTGTATTGTGGGCTGGATTATTTTTAACGAAGAAACAATCCCTTTCTCCGCTAACCCTCCCCGTCGCGGCGTTCTGGGCGGCAGGAGTGGTTTCGGCGACAGCCTCCATTCATGCTGCAACGAGTCTGGAGGGGCTCGTTAAGTTCACGCTCTATATTCTGGTGTTTGCGCTCTTATCCCGCTTATGCCAGTCTCCCCGATATCGGACGATTCTCTTGGGCTGCTATTTGCTCGCCGTGCTTCCTGTCTGTGCAGAGGGGATCCGCCAATGGATTGTTGGCGTGCCTCCTCAACCGGGGTGGGTGGATGCGGAGTCCACCTTAGCGGATGCAACCCGTATCTATAGCTATCTTGGCAATCCCAATCTGCTGGCAGGGTACTTAGTCCCCGCAGTCCCTTTGGGTTTAGCGGGAGCGGTGCTGTTCAAGGCATGGAGCGCTAAAGCGGTCGCCGCGAGCGGAGCTGTTTTGGGCGCGGTCTGTATCCTGCTTACGTATTCCCGCAGTGGCTTTTTAGCTTTGGGGGCGATGGTGTTGGTGTTGTCCCTTTTTGGGGTGCAGACCCTGAGTCAACGTTTGTCGTCTCAACAGCGATTCTGGCTATGGCCCAGTCTGCTTGGGGCAGGAGTACTCGCCTTGGTTGTCATTTCCATCGTTGCTCCCAGTGTGGTAGAGCGCTTTGCTACTATCTTTTCTTCCAAAGGCGACTCCAGCAGTGCGCACCGGGTCAATGTCTGGGTGGCTAGTTTTCAGATGTTTCAAGAGCATCCGTGGTTAGGGATTGGGCCCGGAGACCGTACTTTTAAAGTTGTTTATCCCTTTTATCAAAGAGGAAGTTACGATGCCTTGGGCACCTATTCCATTCCTTTAGAGATCGCAGTAGAGATGGGCCTTTTGGGTTTATCTACCTTCCTATGGATATTGTGGACCACCGGAGTTTGGGGCATGAGTATCTGGCGCAAGCTGATGACTAAGAATCCCCGGACAGCGCTTTTAGTCGCTTGCTGTTTGACGGCTATTACTGGGCTTATGGTCCAAGGCTTTGTCGAGACCGTTTGGTATCGTCCCCAGGTCCAGACTTTGTGGTGGTTAGCTTTGGCGATGATTGCCGGAATTTGCTTAGAGGAGTCGCCCTCTCCAGCATTGGGGGCTAAGCGGGCGAGCTAGACTGAGAAGATGTCAGTGATCACGGTTGAAGAATTAAGCAAGGTTTATCCTGTGGCCGTGAAGGAGCCGGGTTTTGGTGGCACCCTCCGTCACTTTTTTAACCGTACCTATCGTCAAGTCAAGGCTGTTCAGAAGGTTTCTTTTCGGATTGAGCCTGGAGAAGTCGTTGGATTCTTGGGGCCCAATGGTGCGGGTAAGACGACTACCTTAAAAATGCTGACTGGGCTAATTTATCCCTCTTCCGGCAGAGTTGAAGTTGTGGGTCACAATCCTTTTTTGCGGGAGCCAGAATTCCTCAAAAAAATTACCTTGCTCATGGGCCAGAAACAGCAACTGATCTGGGACCTCCCGGCTTTGGATTCTCTGAGAATCAATGCTGAAGTTTATGGAATTTCTGATGCAGACTTCCATCGTCGGGTGGGGGAACTGACGGAAATGCTGTCTTTAGAAGAAAAGCTGACCCAACCTGTGCGTAAGCTTTCCCTAGGCGAGCGAATGAAAGCGGAACTGCTTGCAGCCC
>CASBPW010000161.1 GCA_949127685.1 Candidatus Sivonenia alaskensis PMM_0068
CCATGGGAGTGGGTTGCACCAGAAGTAGGTAGACTAACCGCAAGGGAGTCGCTTACCACGGTGTGGTTCATGACTGGGGTGAAGTCGTAACAAGGTAGCTGTACCGGAAGGTGCGGCTGGATCACCTCCTTTCTAGGGAGACCTGTACACCCGATCTCTACTTCGGTAGAAACAGTGGTTGTACGTATCCTAGGTCGGTGCATTCAAGTCACTTCGGTGATTCTGAATGTAAGGCGTGAGCTGGCTTTCAAACTTTTTTCAGGTCTGGGTTTTACATTGAGCGAACCTTTTACCCTGTGGGCTATTAGCTCAGGTGGTTAGAGCGCACCCCTGATAAGGGTGAGGTCCCTGGTTCGAGTCCAGGATGGCCCACCACTATTTTGAGGGGGTTTAGCTCAGTTGGTAGAGCGCCTGCTTTGCAAGCAGGATGTCAGCGGTTCGAGTCCGCTAACCTCCACCAATCTCTCATATTTCTTTTCAGCACTTTCCTCTCTAGTCATGCTAGGGTAGAAAACTGCTGGAGTGATCCAGCCAGAACCTTGAAAACTGCATAGTGAATGTAACAAGTTACATTTGATTGTCGTAAGGCAGTCAAAGGCAACATAGTAATTGTCAGGTAGACACGCAATGTTTTGCAAGAAACATTGTTTGGTCAAGCTACTAAGGGCTTATGGTGGATACCTTGGCACAGGCAGCCGATGAAGGACGCGGCGACCAGCGAAATGCTCCGGGGAGGTGGAAGCAACCTTTGATCCGGAGGTGTCCGAATGGGGCAACCCACTACCCGTTATGGGGTAGTTCGAAAGAGGGAACCGGGTGAATTGAAACATCTTAGTAGCCCGAGGAAAAGAAAACAAATAGTGATTCTCCTAGTAGCGGTGAGCGAACGGGGAACAGCCTAAACCAACGGACTCCGGTCTGTTGGGGTTGTGGGACGGCATTTAAGAGTGATTCGGTTAGATGAAGTGTCTGGAAAGTCACACCATAGCAGGTGATAGTCCTGTAATCGAAAACTGATGACCCTGAGTCGTATCCCGAGTAGCACGGAGCACGTGGAATTCCGTGTGAATCAGCCAGGACCACCTGGTAAGGCTAAATACTCGCCTGTGACCGATAGCGCACCAGTACAGCGATGGAAAGGTGAAAAGAACCCCGGGAGGGGAGTGAAATAGAACATGAAACCATAAGCCTACAAGCAGTTGGAGCCCGATTTAACGGGTGACAGCGTGCCTGTTGAAGAATGAGCCGGCGAGTTACGATTAGTGGCAGGTTAAGTCGGAAATGACGAAGCCAAAGGGAAACCGAGTCTGAATAGGGCGTTAGTCACTGATCGTAGACCCGAAGCCTTGTGATCTAACCATGGCCAGGATGAAGCTCAGGTAATACTGCGTGGAGGTCCGAACCGACTGATGTTGAAAAATCAGCGGATGAGCTGTGGTTAGGGGTGAAATGCCAATCGAACTAGGCGATAGCTGGTTCTCCCCGAAATGCGTTTAGGCGCAGCGTCAGTGGGTAGCAACGGGGGTAGAGCACTGAATCGGTGCGGGCTGCGAGAGCGGTACCAAATCGAATCAAACTCCGAATACCGTTGTGTTAGCTGGCAGTGAGACTGTGGGGGATAAGCTCCATGGTCAAGAGGGAAACAGCCCAGACCACCAACTAAGGTCCCCAAGTCATGGCTAAGTGATTAAGGAGGTGGGATTTCACAGACAACCAGGAGGTTTGCCTAGAAGCAGCCAACCTTGAAAGAGTGCGTAATAGCTCACTGGTCGAGAGATCCCGCGCCGAAAATGTATCGGGGCTAAGCCATGCACCGAAGTTGTGGATTTATGGTAGGGGAGCGTTCTGTTGTAGGTTGAAGCATCAGCGAAAGCAGGTGTGGACGAAGCAGAAGTGAGAATGTCGGCTTGAGTAGCGAAAATATTGGTGAGAATCCAATACCCCGAAAACCTAAGGGTTCCTCCGGAAGGTTCGTCCGCGGAGGGTTAGTCGGGACCTAAGGCGAAGCCGAAAGGCGTAGTCGATGGACATAGGGTTGATATTCCCTAACTACTAGATTGGAGCATAGAAGAGGACGCATAAAAATAAGCCATGCCCTTATTGGATTGGGAGGGTTCTACGGAACCCGTTTGGTGAATCTAGTGCCGAGAAAAGCCTTCTATGTGTTGAATTTCTAGTACCCGTACCCCAAACCGACACAGGTAGGTGGGTAGAGTATACCTAGGGGCGCGTGATAACTCTCTCTAAGGAACTCGGCAAAATGGCCCTGTAACTTCGGGATAAGGGGTGCCTACGCAAGTAGGCCGCAGTGAAATGGCTCTGGCGACTGTTTACCAAAAACACAGGTCTCTGCTAAGTCGTAAGACGATGTATAGGGGCTGACTCCTGCCCAGTGCCGGAAGGTTAAGGAAGTTGGTTAGCGCAAGCGAAGCTGGCGACTGAAGCCCCGGTGAACGGCGGCCGTAACTATAACGGTCCTAAGGTAGCGAAATTCCTTGTCGGGTAAGTTCCGACCCGCACGAAAGGAGTAACGATCAGAGCGCTGTCTCGGAGAGAGACACGGCGAAATAGGATTGTCCGTGAAGATACGGACTACCTGCACCCGGACAGAAAGACCCTATGAAGCTTTACTGTAACTTGGAATTGTGTTCGGACTTTGTCTGCGCAGAATAGGTGGGAGGCTATGAAACGTTCCTCGCGGGGAACTGGAGCCATCGTTGAGATACCACTCTGGCAGAGTCTGGATTCTAACCTACGGGGACAGTTCCAGGTGGGCAGTTTGACTGGGGCGGTCGCCTCCTAAAATGTAACGGAGGCGCGCAAAGGTTCCCTCAGGCTGGTTGGAAATCAGCCATAGAGTGTAAAAGCATAAGGGAGCTTGACTGTGAGACCTACAAGTCGAGCAGGGACGAAAGTCGGCTTTAGTGATCCGACGGCACTGAGTGGAAGGGCCGTCGCTCAACGGATAAAAGTTACTCTAGGGATAACAGGCTGATCTCCCCCAAGAGTTCACATCGACGGGGAGGTTTGGCACCTCGATGTCGGCTCGTCGCAACCTGGGGCGGTAGTACGTCCCAAGGGTTGGGCTGTTCGCCCATTAAAGCGGCACGTGAGCTGGGTTCAGAACGTCGTGAGACAGTTCGGTCCATATCCGGTGTAGGCGTAGGAGCATTGAAAGGATCTCTCCTTAGTACGAGAGGACCGGGAGGGACGTACCTCTGGTGTACCTGTTATCGTGCCAACGGTAAACGCAGGGTAGCCATGTACGGAGTGGATAACCGCTGAAAGCATCTAAGTGGGAAGCCCACCTTAAGATGAGTGCTCCATTGAGACCACGGGAAGACTACCCGTTTGATAGGCGCTAGGTGGAAGTGCAGTAATGCATGCAGCCGAGGCGTACTAATAGGTCGATGGCTTGTCCAACGTCGCTTGACAAAAACATTCATTCACTATGCAGCCTTCAGGGTTCTGGTGGGACTTGCTCCCAGCGGAAAACCTAACAAGTTTTCCTGGTGTTTATGCGCTGTGGAACCACGCCGATCCATCCCGAACTCGGACGTTAAACGCAGTAGCAGCGAAAGTACTTGGGGGGTAGCCCCCTGGGAGGATAGCCAGATGCCAGGGAAAATATTTAAAGAGCCTCGCTATATGCGGGGCTTTTTAATATGTAATCGAGAATGGCCGAATGTAATAGAGCAAATTCAGGTTCTTTCCAGCGCTCTCTTGAGGGCGCTGATTGATTCTAGCGTCGTATGGTTTTCTGTTACATGTACGCATAGGGGGCGGATGCGAGAAATTCTAGCTTTTTTGATGCGGTGTTCTAAAATTCCAAAGCTACCTTCATCTAGAATCAACAGATCGGTGGATTGCAAAATTGCGTTTACTGCTGTGTCATTTTCTGGATGAGCGGTGAGCACAAGTAGCTCTTCTCCACGTATACTTTGAGTTAGAACGCTGGCCCCGTAAAGTATACTACGACTCAGGCTAATAATTCCTAAGCAGCTGCCAGAACGCAACTGTTCTACTAATGCAATCTCTTCACTATAAGTATGGATATCAATCGGTAAAATAGGAACTTCCAATCCCTCTAATGCTTCTTGAACTTGAGGAATACAATAGCGGTCCGTAACCACCGTGGCCACCGGATGATGCTTCAAATAATCTGCAAGTTCATCTATGGGCAGACCGAAAATGGGAACATCCAACGCTTTTTGTAATTCTTGAACTACCATCCCAAGCAATCCTTTATCTGGGGAAGTAACGATAATCTGAGCTCCGCGATGGCTGCGCAGTTCCAGTTCTCGCACAAACATGGAAGTAACTTGCTCTAGGGAATAGCCTTGAGCTAAAACAGCATCTACACTGCCTTGGATTAGTTGTTCTATGGTGGAATGCATAGACAGGCTAAGGGTTTCTGGATTGAGAACATAGACCCCTGAACCGGCACGGGCTTCTACAAGTCCTGCCTTCTCTAAATGGGTATAAACTTTGCTGATCGTGTTGCGATGCAGATTCGTTAGCATGGCAAGTTGCCTTACGCTGGGCAACTTAGAGCCCGGAGAGAGCTGTCGTGAAGCGATAGCAAAACTCACCTGTTCGTATAGTTGGGCAGAGGGAGGAACAGAGCTATCTATATTAATACGAAAAGTGGGCACAGGTGTCTCGTTCCAACCGAATTTCTAATACGAGTATTCCCTGGCCTAACACAGTATTTATGAGGAAATTGTGAGTAGTCTATAAAGTTGGTCTTCTGTCAAGATGGGAACTCCCAGTTGTTCTGCCTTGGTTAGCTTAGACCCTGCTTTTTCTCCTGCAACGAGATAACTGGTACGGCTACTCACAGAGCTCGTGACTTTGCCTCCATGGGATTCGATGAGCACTGTGCATTCCTCTCTCGAAAGACTGGGCAGGGTCCCTGTAAGTACAAAAGTCTTGCCCGCCAATACAGTACTCGCAGGCTGTTGATTCTTTTGGTTGGCGAGCAAAAATCCATAGCTGCGCAGACGCTCTAGTAAAACTCTGTTCTCTGTTGCCTGGAACCAAGCCACGATGGCTTGGGCTGTCTCTTCTCCGAATCCATATAGATTATTGATGGCTTCGGGAGTAGCCTGGGATAGACTTTCGGCACTAGGAAAAGCTCTGGCTAATTCTGTCGAAATGCTAGAGCCAATATGACGAATCCCCAAACCATACAAGACACGGCCCCAAGGTTGTTCTATAGAACGTTGAATTTGTTCTATGACCTTGACAGCAGATTTTTCGCCCATGCGTTCCAATTTTTGGAGTTGTAGTAAGGTGAGGCTGTAGATATCTGCTACCGATTGCACCGCTTGGATAGCAACCAACTGAGCAATCAATTTTTCACCCATTCCTTCGATGTCCAGCGCATCACACCAGTGAATCAGGTGGCCTCGAATCGAGGCAGGACACTGGGGATTTGGACAACGGGTGACCGCCTCCCCTGGAGTGCGGACCACAGGCGTTTGGCATTCGGGACAGGTGCGAGGGAATTCATAGGTGACCGTGCCTTCAGGGCGCAATTCTGGGATCACCCGCAGAATTTCTGGAATGATTTCTCCTGCTTTGCGGACAACCACGGTATCTCCTGCCCGCACGTCTAATTCCTGAATCCTGTCCTGATTGTGGAGCGTCGCGCGACTAACCGTACTGCCAGAAATTAAGATCGGTTGCAATTCGGCCACAGGGGTGAGCGCTCCTGTGCGCCCCACCTGGATTTCAATAGAGCGGACTAGGGTGGCCGCTTCTTCGGGAGGGTATTTGAAGGCAATCGCCCACCGTGGGAATTTACTGGTAAAGCCTAGCTCTTCCTGGGTACTGAGGGCGTTGACTTTGATGACTACGCCATCGGTTTCATAGGGAAGCTGATGACGGGCTTCGGCCCAATAGTGGCAGAAGGCATGGACTTCTGTTAGGGTTTTACACAGCTTGCGATTTGGATTGACCCCAAACCCAAAGGCTTCTAATTGATTGAGGACTTCCCACTGCGTAGTGGCCTTGGAAAAGTGGGCCGTATAGGCAAAAAAATCTAGTTTGCGGGCTGCGACTACCCGTGAATCAAGTTGCCGAAGCGTTCCAGCACAGGCATTACGAGGATTGGCAAAGAGTTTTTCGCCCGTCGCTAAACGCTCCTGATTGATGCGGGCAAATTCGTCGCGGGGCAAAAACACTTCCCCCCGTACTTCCAGTTCTGGTGGGAGGTCGGTCCCCTGAAGCTTGAGGGGAATTGCATGGATGGTGCGCAAGTTCTGGGTGATTTCTTCCCCTTGGACCCCATCGCCCCGTGTTGTGCCCTGGATAAAGAGCCCCTCTCGATAGCTAAGCGCATTGGCAGAGCCATCAATCTTTAGCTCACAGACAAACTCTAGATCATCGCCTGCAAGTTTAATCAGTCGCTCTTCCCATGTTGTCAGGTCCTCGTTGCTAAAGGCGTTTTCGAGCGAATAGAGTGGAATTCGATGGGTGACTGTAGAAAAACGCTCTAGAGGACGGTTTCCGACCCGCTGAGTCGGAGAATCGGAGGTTATCAAATCAGGAAATTGTGCTTCTAACGCTTTGAGTTCTTGATAATGCTGGTCATAGACCGCGTCAGAAACTTTGGGATCATCCAGTACATAGTAGGCATAACCCCATTCGGATAGGAGTGGACGGAGGGTCTGAATGCGTTCCTGTGCCTGAGGTTGATCCATGAGATTGGCGTAAATAATAGAGGGATTAAGCTAGATCTTGCCATGGACAGGCCAACTATCTGCCCAAGTATGTCCCAGTTCAGAGAGGTGAATTCCGGAAAAGATGGCCGCTCCCTCTGCTGTAATAATGAAAATTGCTCTTTGAAACGCTTTTCCAGTCAGTGCTTGGCTTCAGCCTGTACCTTAGTACTCTCCTTCACGCTTTTGAAGGTCTTTCCCATTTTCTCTGGAGGAAGGTTCATGACCTTTCCAGAAATACTCTTGAAATAGATACTGCCCAAGCTCAGGAGGAAGGCCACATAGCTTAGCACCTGAACTAAATAAAGCTTTTGGGAGTACCCAAATAGGGAACTCAAGATCACTCCTGGAAATTTTTCATCGGGCAGAACCTTGGCCCCATCCCATACCATCGGGCCTAAAACGCAGGAGGGATTTTTAGCAAAACGCTCGTAATAGAAACAGAGGGAAGCCGATTGACGGTCCATTTGAGACAAGATATGCACTGCATTATCAAAATGGGCCAAGGTCGTAATCACCAAGCCAGAAACAATCAAAATCAAGAAAACGCCCATCACCTGGAAAAATAACCGGACATTAATTTTGATGCCCCACTTAAAGAGTAGAGCCCCAATTAAAGAAGCGATGCCAATACCTGCCACAGCTCCTAGAGCGGGCATCGGCCCTTGCTGAAACTTAGCCGCAATGAAGAGAACCGTTTCAAAGCCTTCCCGTAGAACAGCCAAGAGAATCAGTCCCAAGATTCCCCAGCCAGCTCGTTTGTCTTGGCTGAGTAACGTTCCAACCGCTCCCTCAACTTGCCCTTTGAGAAATCTGGCTTGTTGGGTCATCCAGACCAACATCCAGCTCAACATAACCATCGCGAGGAAACTAAAGGTTCCTTCGAGCAGTGGCTCAAAAACAGGGGTATATTGACTATCGGATTTCCCCAAACCTTGAATCAAAGCATTGAATACAACGCCTACGAGGACACTGGCCAGGAGCCCGGCCCCCACTCCAGCGCCCACCCAGGGATTGAGCTGCGTACGCTCTGCTTTCTTGAGATAGGCCAAGACAATACCTACCACTAAAGCAGCCTCTACCCCTTCACGCAGGGTAATGACAAAAGTGGGTAGTGCAGAACTAAAATCCATGAAAATCCTCAAGTATCCGAAGCAGGTCAAAACGCACTTTAAGCAGCCATTTTCTGTCTAGCCGCCTGTATATCGCCCACTAATTTAGAAACTTCCTGCGTAGTCAAAACAGGAGTGGGGGGAGCGATGGCAGAAGGCCAGGCCTTCAAAAGCTCAGACAATTTAGTTTCCATGACTTTGTGGGCTTCAGGATTGGACTTTGCCATCTGAGAAGCCACCCCTTTATAAAGGTCATTGGCGTAGAGTACGAAACCACGAGAATCTTGATATTCAATCGCTGCCGAAATCTTGCCATTGGCGATGGCTGCGGTGTACTCCGTATTAGCAGCCTGGAGCAGACTATCGAGGACCTGGACAACAAACCCTGGAGACTGACGCTGCGCTTCGGGTAATGCTTGAATCGCAGCGTCAATACCTTTCATGGCAGCCGTATAAGATGCCGTTAATTTTGGGTCGTTGGGAGTGGATTTGATCAGATCCTGTAAGTTGACGAGCGAAGTCTTGAACTCTTTGACGTTGCGTTCATTTAGCTGGTCTTCCACGTCCACATAAATTTCTTCAACGGGATGGCCAATATGGGGCTCAGCTTGGTCCGGTTTTTTGAGGTCTAACAATTCTTTAGCGACCAGCATGTGTCCTTTCATTAAACCCAGTTTGACCATGTAATCAACATCTTTGACTTCGCCTGTGAGTACGACATCCTCAATACTCACCATATCTTTAATCTGGTCGAATTGCTCTTGGGTCACAACCTTCTTGGCGACTAAGTCTTCAGGGCTTCCATAGGGTCGCTCTGCCTGAATGCGATTCGAGAGCCCTGCTATCCCTAATTTGGCTTCGAATTTGTCCAATTCTGAGAGAATGGCTGAATTAATGTTGATTTTTGGGGTTTTACTGGTCTCGATTTTTCCCATACCCGCTGTCATCGCAGCATTAGGAGATTCTTTGGGAGCAACAGCCTTAGAGTTACCACAGGCTGTCAATACCGATAGACAGAGCAACACAGAAAAGTATTGAAAAAACCGCACAAAACCTCCAGAGGCTAACGCAAGTCTCAAAAGAGATGTTTACTTTTGAAAATCCGACCTCATTACTCTAGGTCTACTGAGAAATATTGTCAACTAACTATTCTCCCCCTACATACACGCCCCCTAATCCCGCAATACTGGGGGGCTTCTTTACATGTCCCCCATCCTGTGGTCTGCCGATTGACTTCCCTCTTTCGATAGGACCTCAAAAGATCCCATGCAGCCCCGTTCAGCAATGTAGTCCTGGTGAGGGTGGAACATATACATCCCCGGATAGCGATAGGCAAATTCCAGAATGTGTCGTTCGGTAGTGCCCATAGTGATAACGTCTGTTTCTTCACTGGGCGTAAGAGTGCGACCCGTACGATAAACCTGAAACATATTGGCGTGCAGATGAAAGGTCACCACCGGGTCCAGTTCAATCATATTGAGCAGATAGAGCCGGATTAATTGGTCTTGCTGGATCGGAATCGGGTGACGCATGTAGTAATTTGGCAGCCCATTAAATGCATAGAACTCATTCTTCAGGTCTTCGTTGATATCGTAACCACCCATCACCATCACCATTTCATCGGCAGGAGGGCGTCCTCCCGGAGGGTCAATAATGAACATGCCATACAAGCCCTTGCCCACATGGCGGGTGACCGGAGCCACATGGCAATGGTAGAGGTGCACCCCAAAGGGCTCAGCATCGAACTCGTAAACCGTGGCTGTGCCATTACGCACAGGCCGTAGCCCATCCATACCCGCAGGATGCATTCCATGAAAGTGCATGGAGTGAGCATGCCCCCCTTTATTAAAAAACACCACCCGAATCCGGTCCCCTTCCGTCGCCCGGAGGGTTGGCCCCGGCACTCTGCCATTGAAGTTCCAGCTCACAAAAGAGACTGCACTATTCAGTTGAATGATTGAGGTGCCCGCCGTGATTTGAAATTCTCGGACAGTCTTGCCATCTTCCTGCTTGAGCGTCCCATAATCGAACTCCCGCAGAACTTTCAGCGGATTTTGACCGGTGATCGTCGGAGCATCGACAGGAAGAGCAGGGATCTGAATAGCCTTCTGCCCGTTAAACTGTCTAAGGGCAAGTGCGGCTCCGCTCACTCCTAGCCCTGCAAGTCCCAGTTGAAGTAAAGTCCGTCGGTTGATCGATTGAAAAGCTTTAGGGAGCACAGGCTAAATGCATTAATTTACTAGAATGTGTTCATCTTATCAATTCACTGTAAAGAATCTTTCGCAGTAACTTAAAAAGCACAGTCATGTTTCTGCCCATAGGACTCAGAGCAAAACGCTCAGGTTTACCTTAATCCCCATGCCTATCGATATCACCTCCCTCATCACTCCAGACATTCAAACGCCTGCTCGCTATCTGGGCAATGAATGGGGAGCCTTTCGCAAACCTTGGGAATCGAGACAGGTGCACTGGGTTTTGAGTTATCCCGAGATTTATGAGGTGGGAGCTTCTAACCTGGGGCATATCATTCTTTATTCCATTCTCAATAGCCAGCCCAGGCAACTGTGCGACCGGACCTATCTACCCGCCACCGACTTTAGCCAAAACCTCCGTCAGCATAAGATTCCTCTGTTTGCCGTGGAATCCAGAAAGCCTTTACAGGACTTCGATGTTATGGGTATTTCTCTAGCCTACGAGTTGGGGGCGACCAATGTACTGGAGATGCTGGAATTAGCCCAAATTCCCTTGTTAGCGACCGACCGACCGCTAGCCTGGACCGGAGATAACGGCATTCCTCTGGTTTTTGCTGGGGGACCGACCGCCACCTCCAACCCAGAGCCCTATAGTCCCTTTTTTGATTTCTTTGTCCTGGGAGATGGCGAAGAGGTGCTTCCTGAGATTGGCTTAGTTTTGGAAGGAGCTAAAAGCCAAGATTTGAACCGGACGGAAGTGCTCTTGGACTTAGCCCATGTCCCGGGAGTCTATGTCCCCAATTTGTACAGACGAGATGAACAAGGAAATTTGAAACCCCTTGTTCAAGGGATTCCTGAACGAGTACTACGCAGGGTGGCCAGTCCCATGCCCCGCTACTCCATTGGTCTCGTTCCCTATGTATCTACGATCCATGACCGACTGGTTATGGAAGTGCGCCGCGGTTGTACCCGCGGTTGTCGTTTTTGCCAACCCGGAATGCTGACTCGTCCCGCCCGTGACGTGGACCCCGAAGAGCTCATCCAAGCCATGGAAGAAGGCTTAGAAGCCACGGGCTATAACGAATTTTCCCTGTCTTCCCTCAGTTGTTCGGATTATCTTTCCCTTCCTTATGTAGGAGCACGCCTCCAAGAAACCCTAGCCGGCAAAGAAGTATCCGTCAGCCTGCCGTCTCAGCGCGTGGACCGATTCGATGACCAATTGGCCCAAGTATTTGGTCAAGGCAATCGCAAGCCGAGTCTCACGTTTGCCCCAGAAGCAGGAACCCAGCGTCTGCGGGATGTCATCAACAAAGGGCTGACCGATGCTGAGTTACTGCGGGGGATCAAGACGGCCTACGACCATGGCTGGAAACAAGTCAAGCTCTATTTCATGATTGGCCATCCCACCGAAACCGATGAAGATGTGGTGGGTATTGCTGAGACCATTCGCTGGTTGCGTAAAGAATGCAATAGCAAAGGACCCATGCAATTCCAGTTGACGATCTCCAACTTTACCCCTAAACCGCATACCCCTTTTCAGTGGCATCATGTTTCCACCGAAGCCTTTGAACACAAACAGGCCCTCCTGAAAGAAGCATTCCACGGCATGTATGGCGTCAGGGTCAACTACACAGACGTGCGGCTCTCCGCTATGGAAGAAGTTCTAGGCCGAGCCGGACAGGAATTTGCCCCGATTGTTCAGCGCGCCTGGGAATTGGGAGCAGGGATGGATGCCTGGTATGACGGGGTAGAAAAAGTTTATAAAGCTTGGTCCCAAGCCCTAGCGGAACATGGACTTGACTGGAATAGCCCCGTACCGGAGGTGGAGGATGTGCTTGCCTGGGATTTTATTGATACGGGCATTGATAAAGCATGGTTGGTGGCTGATTATGCGAGGGCCTTGGCCACAACCGTAGTCCCGGATTGTTCGTTTGAGGGATGTTCCCACTGTGGGATCTGCGGGGAAGATTTTGGGGCCAATCTATCGCTGCCTATCCCCACGATGCCTGAAGTTCAACTTCCAACGGATCGTGGGCCGCACCAAGAGCGTCACCGTCTGCGGATACGTTTTGGAAAATTGGAAGAACTGCGATTTATCGGGCATTTAGACCTGATTCGACTCTTGGAGCGAGCCTGTCGCCGTGCCCAGTTACCCATGCACTTTAGCGAAGGGTTTCACCCGCTTCCGAAAATAGCCGTGGCTACCGCTCTGCCCTTGGGCATGACCAGTACCGCAGAAATCGCAGAATTTGAACTGTATCGGGAGGTGGCAACCCAAGAATTTCTTACCCAACTTCAAGCCCAACTTCCCCCAGAAATTCCCCTCTTCACCGCGGAAGTCGTGGAGGCTAAAGCTCCACCGGCTGGGGCCATCCTCAAAGAAGTAGGCTATGACCTAACCTTCAGCGGAGGAGAAGATTGGGCCCAACTGGTGGATAGCTTACGCAACAGCCCCAAGCTGATGGTCCAGCGCACCCATCGCAAATCCGGGAAAGTATGGCCCCTTGATGTACGTTTTTGGTTACATGATCTAGAGCTATTAAACGTAACGAACGAAGTTGCTGTACTCCGTTATCGATCCAGCTACACCAAAGATGGAGCGACGATAAAGCCTAGTGACCTTGAACAATTAGTCCAGGCTGAACACAGAGCGATTACAGGCAAAGAGCTTCTTATTCAGTTAGTTCATAGCCACCGTTGTTATCTGAATTAGAGTAACAAGTTAAAACCACTCGACACCCGTGGGTTGGGCCATATCCAAATCCAGCTATATAGCTTCCTGTCCTATGTGGCGAGAATGGTGGGTACTCCCTGTCAGCCACATTTCATCTTGTGGGATATGGGCGTGGGCATATTGAAAGGGCTGAACAGAATTAAATGATCTGGAGATCGCAGGAGAAACAACCGCCATACTTTCCAGAGGTTTAGCCTCAAGTCGTTCTTCACAGGTAAAAACAAGTACTCCCATCCGGCAGGCTTGCCATTCACCACGCACGGGTACATTCATAAGCCTACAGAGGCCTTGTGTCCCATGATCTTGGCCATAATATTTACAAAACCTGCAATTATTTAAAACACTTTGTTCCATAGAGAAGAATCAGAAGATGCTCTCCAATCGTCCCAGTCGTCCAGATTTTTGTTGATCTCCCCAAAGTCCTCTCACAGAAGGTTTTAGGCGATCCCTGATCAAAAAATTTTCTTAAGATTCTCTTAAGTATTGGTACACATCTCGCAATACTTAGCCCAAAAGCAGGTCTGATTCCCACCATCCGTAGCAGTGGCTTTCATGAGCCACCATCAGGAAGTGACGGCAGCATCCCACCGTCAGTTCGGCCCAAAAATCTTTGAGATGGTCTATGGGCACTAGAATTGGATATTGAGATTCCCCAAAGACAATACGCAGAAACGTATCTTCATGGGTGTAGTCATTGAACTGGACGATCCCTCCATAACCTTGATAATCAATATCAAAGGCGAGACGTTCGCTTTCTTTGGCGTAACTACCCCCAATGGCAAGCCCTAAGACGGGCGCTTCCCGTGGAATAAGATAGTGATAAGGAGGCTGGGTCCGAAAAGATTCTGCCTCAGCACGGGAGAGTCGAATCAGTACACCCCAGAAAGGGGCTCCATCCCCCCACCGCTTCAGGGGAGGCAGAACATAGGAGCTTTGATTAAGCTGATTTCGCAACTGTTGTTGAAGATGCTCGGTAGCGTTAGTCATTGATATATATTTTGCGCTTATTTCTAATACTCGCAATAGCGGCATCCGGGCATTTAGGATAGAAATTAATAGCTCTTTGGATATTGTGGACTTAATTCTTTGCCATGCCACTGCAGATTTCGACACCTTAGGGGCCGCAGTTGGAGCAACGCGTCTATGGCCAGGGGCCAAGATTGTACTGACAGGAGGCGCCCATCCCAGCCTTAAAAAGTTTCTCGCCCTCTATCGCGATGAATTTCCTTTTATAGAAGCCCGTGCCGTCCATCCCAAAAAAATTCGTGCGCTTGTTCTGGTAGATGCCCAGGAAGCAGACCGATTTGGGGCTTGCGGTCCTTGGATTAACCAAGCCCAGAAAGTCTATCTATTTGACCATCACCCAGGACAGCCTGCAGGCTTTGAACCTTTTGAATCTTGGATCGAGCCTGTGGGCTCCACCTGCACCATCATTGCGGAAAAATTGCAGTCCCAGTCTCTCTCCTTAAACGCCCATGAAAGCACCGTCATGGCGCTAGGCATTCATGTGGACACAGGGTCCTTGACCTATCCAACCAGTACTCCACGCGATGCCATAGCCCTGGCTTGGTTGATGACCCAAGGCGTAAATCTCAAAGTGATTCAAGAGTATGTAGAAGGTGGCCTCACTCAGGAAGTACAACAGCTTTTGCCTGAGGTTTTAGCGCGCTTGGTCGTAGAAACCCATGGGCACTATCGCCTAGGGTATGTAGCGATCACCCTTCCCCAATTCACGGTTGGGCTTTCTGCCTTGGTTTCTGCTTTGGTTGACATGCAGAATTTAGACCTCTGTCTCTTGGTAGCGGGCCATCAAGACCGAGAGGTAGCCCGTCATAGTGTGATTGGACGATCTCGCATTGAAGGTTTAGACCTTGGGGAACTCTTGAGTGCCTATGGTGGTGGCGGTCATGCCCAGGCAGCCTCGGCCCAAATCAAAGGCGGCACGGCGGAATCGATTCTCAAAGAACTTAAGCAGCAATTGCTCGGTCTTCTGCCCAGGCCCGTCTTAGCCAAAGCACTGATGTCCAGTCCGGTACGAACCATCCGCCCAGAGTGCACGATTCAAGAAGCGCAACGGGTTCTATTGCGCTATGGTCATTCGGGCTTACCCGTGGTCGATGAAGCGGGAGCCTTAGCAGGAATTGTCACCCGTCGGGATATAGACATCGCTTTACATCATGGTTTTGGCCATGCTCCGGTCAAGGGATACATGCCTCGCACCGTGAGAACGATCACTCCGAACACCACCCTGTCAGAAATCGAAGACTTGATGGTCAAATTTGATATTGGTCGTCTACCCGTGATGCAAGGGGACCGATTGGTGGGCATCGTCTCGCGAACGGACGTCTTGCGGCATCTCAATCTTCAAAATTCTAAAAACAGTCGCAAGCCCACCTCTGTAGTGAGCCCCTACCGTAACGTAGACCTACTGGCCCAAAAGTTGCCTGCACGGGTGTGGTCTATTCTGACCCAAGCCGGTGAATATGCCGAAGCGCTGGGATTGAAACTTTATCTGGTGGGCGGTGCGGTGCGGGATGTGCTCTTGGATTACCCTACCCAAAATATCGATCTGGATGTGGTGGTAGAACTAGGCCAGCAGGAAGCGGTGGAAGTGAGCCTGGACGAGAAAAGTAAGGCGGTCCATCTGGCCGAACAACTGAGGCGGATCTATCCAGAAACCCGTCTAGAAATCTACGGTCGCTACCAAACAGCGACTCTCCTATGGCCTGACCATTTGATGCTCGATATTGCCACAGCCCGCACCGAGTTTTATCCCTATCCAGCCGCCAATCCAGAGGTGGAGTCTTCTTCGATTCGCCAAGACCTCTATCGGCGAGATTTCACCATAAACGCGATGGCTATCTGTTTGAATGGCCCTGAGCAAGGGCTTCTCTTAGATTTCTTTGGAGGCTTGGAAGATCTAGAGAAAAAACAAGTCCGCATCCTTCATGCCAATAGTTTCATTGAAGACCCCACGCGCATTTTCCGGGCCGTCCGCTTTGCAACGCGTCTGCAGTTTGATCTGGAGCCACAGACGGAGAGCCATATCCACTATGCGCTGCAATCGGGCCTTCATGATGGCGTCGGTGGAGATCGCCTAAAAACGGAAATCCGCTACATTTTAGAGTCTGATCATTGGCGTGCAGCCTTGAAGCGGCTAGATGCTCTAGGAGCCTTACGCTGCATCCATCCCAAGCTTGATGGGATTACGAAGCTACAGAAGATCTTGCGACAAATACAGCGAATGAATCGCTGGTGGGCTATTTTTAGTCGTCAAGTGTCGCTCAGCACCCGATTGCAACACCCCTGGCTATTGCGTTTGGAACTGCTCTTAGCCACCCTCTCTCCTGCAGAAGCGTTACAAGCTGCAGGCCAATTGAACTTATCAGGAGAGTCTTTTGAGCGATTAAAACAGCTATTTTTTCTAGTAGAGGAGCTAGAGCAAGCTTTAAAAGTTGAGGCAAAAGCAAGTCTGGTCTATGGACACTTGGAAACTGCTTCCTATGAGCTA
>CASBPW010000162.1 GCA_949127685.1 Candidatus Sivonenia alaskensis PMM_0068
CGCTCAATGGCCTCAAGGCTTTTTACGCTGCTGAATTGGGTATTGCTACTGCTTCTGAACTGGGTATCAAGGCTTTAGGCCTCGATAGAATCGCTCGCCCGATTGTCGATATCCAGCGCCTGAATGCAGCAGCCCAGACTGCTCTTTGGGGTGGACTTATTGCTTATTTAGATGCAAAAGCCAAGAACTAGAGTCTTTCAGTCGAGTCTTAAACAACAAACACATCTTCAAATTTCTGGTTTCATGGCGTAAGGCCCTAATCAGACAGGTTTGGAGATATGTTTTGTTTATGTATTAACCCGGCAATCAAAGTCGCAAAGATAGATCCAGACTTTTCAATGATTCCAGCTTTTAAAATGCAAGAACAATTATTGCCGGGTTAATAATTCTCGCTGGCTCGATTCCAGTACACTTCAGGAGAGTATTTTAACGATGTAGGCTGGGGTGGTGGAGAAAAAATACATCGACTACTGGCGCGATCGCCAGATTCGAGAAAATCAATATCACAAGAAACTGGCAGACCAAGCTAGACAAGAAGCGAAACTGATAGTAGACTTCCTGGTTCAGCAGTACAACGTCCAGCGGGTTATTTTGTTTGGTTCGCTAACCCGGGATCGCTTTGTTCCCGAATCTGATATTGACTTAGCCGTAGAAGGACTTTCACCCACAAACTATTTTGAAATCCTGGCACAGGTGAATCGACTCTCTTCCCGCTGGGTGGATTTGAAACTCTGGCAAGATCTGGAGCCTTATTTTCAATCTCGGGTTCTAGAAACTGGAGAAATTTTATATGCGAGAGAATAATACTGGGGAATTGCTTGTAATCGCCACAGACTTAGAATTAGAGCTAGGGCAAATGAAACGGCTAGAGCAAGCCATCCTGGCCGTGCAACGAGAAATTCAACGGGACCCAAAGCACGCAAAACTGTTTTATGAGGTTCAGGCACTAAAATTGCACAACTTTTATACGGGGTGTGAGCGAATTTTTAGCCTGATTGTCTCTGAGTTTAACGGCGGCAAACCATCGGGCTATGATTGGCATAAACGGTTACTCCAACGAATGACTGTCGCCCAACAGGAACGCCCTCCTGTTATCTCAGCCGAAACTGCCCAGCGCTTAGATGAATATTTGGGGTTTCGGCATGTAGTGAGAAATGTTTATGCGTTTGATCTAGATACTGAGCGGGTTGCACGATTAATTCAAACCTATCCCGCCGTCTGGCAGCAATTTGAGCAGGAGATTCAGGAATTCATTACGTGGCTCAAAGAGTTAGCTGCCAACCTAAACAGATAGAAAGAAATCTCAAGAACCCCCCTAGGCCCCGAGTATGATGAAAAGACCCGGTGATAGCTAGGCAACTATCTCATCGACTAAATCGTTACAATCAGCCTTAATGATTCTCTTCGGGCAGAAGCTACTCATCAATCTGCCAGAGGTCTCTAGCAGCCGCTTCATCGAAGATACGTTTGGGACGCAAGATCAACACTAGACGTCCCAAGAGTTCTGCCTTGGAATCTTCAGGCAGCCATTGAAGCTGTGCTTGTCCTTCCTGTTCTACCAAGCAATAGCTATCGGCATCCCATTCCCGTTGGCCGCGATCAATCACGAGCAATATAGGTTCCACCGGGCCAGGGGTAATACCGGGAGCGTCTTCAGGAAAGACAGCTGTACTCGCCACAATCGCAACAGGGTCTTCCGATAGGCGGACTACCTGCCAGCCTGGTATCGCCACCCAGGGCAGGAGGGCTTTAGCGGTGACTATTTTAAAAGGACCTTCTTCTTCCACCAAGGGAGCCGCGCGCAAAGCCACTTTCGTCACTGGATATTGTCCGACCACAGGCAACAAACAAGGCAATTCTTCTTCGGAATCCAGACGATAGATCGGTAAACGAGGAGCTTTGCGGACGGTCACCACGGCAAAATCGGTGAGCAGTTCTTCCAACTTCTTGCGGGCTGATTCGCTGTGGGCATAGGACAACCCACGAGCAATAAAACGGGCCCGGTCTTCTAATTTCTTCTCTTGACGGGCCGATTTCCAGGCTTGATAGGCTACGATATCGCCTGGATGCGTGGAGAACCCTTCAGGGGCCACGCCCAAACGAGAAAAGTCTTTGAGCGCTTTGACGATTTCCCGCACATTAATCACATCAATTTTTTTTGCATAGACCAATTCACTGGCACTCACCCGCTCTTCCTGACCAAGGACGCGCAGTTCGTAAAGGATTTCGCTGCCTCTGCCACTAAAGTATTCAATAACATTTGGGGCAGCACCCTTCTGCACCAAAGTGGCATAGACTTGGGCTCCTACCATAAGTTGATTCTGAAGAATCGGCTCAAATCCGGTGGCTTCAAAAATTGCTTGGGCGGTGTGGCCAGCTTTTTGTAGTTGTTCACAAGAAGCGCCCCAACTGACCCAGGTCCCTTCCTTACGTCTTAACGCCTGGAACAGGGCTTCAGCATCAATATCAGCAATAGGTTCATTAGGGTTTGGCATGGTAAAACAGGATCACAAGCGAAGTCAGCATACTCCACTCCCACTAAGCTAGAAAATGCCTTAGCGCCCACTACACATCTCTTAACTTACTATGGAAGTCTGGTTAGAGAAAAATTCATGGCAGAGCGGGACACTATTTATATCCAGGGTGCACGGCAGCACAACCTGAAAAACATTTCCCTGGAAATCCCCCGCAATCAACTAGTGGTCTTTACAGGAGTTTCTGGATCAGGCAAGTCTTCTCTTGCCTTCGATACGATTTTTGCTGAAGGACAAAGACGCTATGTGGAATCCCTCTCCGCCTACGCTCGCCAATTCCTCGGCCAATTGGACAAGCCCGACGTAGACCATATCGATGGCCTTAGCCCCGCCATTTCCATCGACCAAAAATCTACCTCCCATAATCCCCGCTCTACGGTAGGCACCGTTACGGAGATTTATGACTACCTACGCCTATTGTTTGGGCGCGCTGGAAAGCCTTACTGTCCCCACTGCAGCCGTCCGATTGAACCGCAGACCGTTGAGCAAATCGTAGACCAAACTATGATGTTACCTGAGGGAACCAGGTTTCAGCTCTTAGCCCCGGTCGTCAGGGGCAAAAAAGGGACCCATGCCAAGCTCCTTTCTGGTCTAAGCGCCGAAGGTTTTGTTCGGGTCCGCGTGAATGGGGAAGTCAAAGACCTGAGTAGTGAGCAGATTAAGCTCAACAAAACCCAGAGCCATAGCATCGAAATTGTAATTGACCGTCTAGTGCGCAAAGAGGGTATTGAAGAACGGCTAGCCGATTCTCTCGGCACCGCCCTACAACGAGGCGAAGGCACCGTACTGCTCGAATTGATGCCCCGCAGTGAAGAAGAAGGTGAAGTCCTCCGTAAGGTCGCCGAACAGTCAGGACAATATGGAATCGGAGAAGTCCCTGAAAAGGCCACGGAACTTCTTTTCTCCGCCAACTATGCCTGCGCAGTGCACGGTTCTGTTATGGATGAGCTTTCGCCTCGCCTGTTTTCCTTCAACTCTCCCTATGGCGCTTGTCCCACCTGTCATGGCTTGGGGACCGAACAGGAATTTTCTCCCCACCTAATTATTCCGAACCCAAACCTACCTGTGTACGCTGCTATTGCTCCTTGGGCAGAGACTGGAAATGCCTATTACGTAGATCTTCTAGTCAGTCTTGGTAAACAAGCAGGGTTTAACATCAATACGATTTGGGAAAAACTCACGGATATCCAAAAACATGCCATTCTTTACGGGGATGAAGCTGAAATTTATGTAGATGCAGAATCCTGGTATGAAAACAAACGAGGCTATACCACACGCTTTGAAGGCGTTATCCCCAATCTAAAGCGACGCTATCATGAATCAAATTCAGAACAATTCAAACAGAAATTAGAACAATATATTATTAGTCAGCCTTGTAAAACCTGTAAGGGAACAAGACTTAAACCAGAAGTCCTCTCTGTGAAATTAGGGCAGCACAATATTCTGGATTTCACCAATGTATCGATTGACCAATGCTTAGAGCATGTGCGCAATGTACAACTGTCCGAAAGACAGGCCAAAATTGCGGAGCAAGTACTAAAAGAAATTGGAGCCCGTCTACAGTTTCTATTAGATGTCGGACTGGATTATCTAAGTTTAGACCGTCCGGCGATGACACTCTCTGGAGGTGAAGCACAACGTATTCGCTTAGCCACCCAAATAGGCTCAGGATTAACAGGTGTACTCTATGTTCTAGATGAGCCTAGCATTGGTCTCCATCAGCGAGACAATGAACGGCTTTTGAAGACCCTATTTAAGCTCCGAGATTTAGACAACACCCTAATCGTTGTAGAGCATGATGAAGAGACCATGCGTGCAGCTGATTACATCGTAGATATTGGTCCTGGGGCTGGAGTACATGGGGGCGAAATTGTTGCTAAAGGTAGTTTAAACGACATTATCCAGTGCAAAAAATCTATCACAGGGGAATATCTATCAGGCCATAAAAGAATTGAAACTCCTGCCAAACGTCGCCCTGGAAATGGACTTAAGTTGGAAATTAAAGATGCTCATCTCAATAATTTACAGCATCTAGATGTAGATATTCCTCTAGGCAAGTTAATTTGTATCACAGGGGTCTCTGGTTCTGGGAAATCTACGCTCATTAATGAATTACTTTACCCCTATCTCCAACATACAGTAACTAGAGCGAATGTCCCCAAGCCTCATGGTATTGAGCGTGTCAAAGGGACTGGAAATCTTGACAAAGTAATTGTCATCGACCAATCTCCGATTGGGCGCACCCCTCGTTCTAATCCTGCTACCTATACAGGCTTTTTTGACGGAATTCGTGACATTTTTGCGCTGACCGTGGAGGCGAAAGCAAGAGGCTATCAAAAAGGCCGATTTTCTTTCAATGTCAAAGGGGGAAGGTGTGAATCTTGCCGAGGGGAAGGAGTGAATGTAATTGAGATGAATTTCCTTCCTGATGTCTATGTTCCCTGTGAAGTCTGTAAAGGAAAACGCTATAACCGGGAAACCTTGCAGATTAAATTCAAGGGCAAATCGATTGCAGATATTTTGGAAATGACCGTAGAAGAAGCTTTAGTATTCTTCGAAAGTATTCCAAAAGTAGCCACGAAACTCAAGACGCTCCATGATGTCGGTTTGGACTACATTCGGGTGGGCCAACCAGCTCCTACCTTATCAGGAGGAGAAGCCCAAAGAGTTAAATTAGCGACTGAATTATCCCGTCGTTCTACAGGTAAAACCCTTTATCTTTTGGATGAACCCTCCACAGGTCTTTCTTTCTACGATGTCCACAAACTCCTGAACGTCCTACATCAACTGGTAGATGCAGGAAATTCAATTGTAGTGATTGAACATAATTTGGATATTATCCGCACGTCAGACTGGATCATTGACCTGGGACCCGAGGGAGGACGTCGAGGAGGACAGATTATGGCGATCGGTACTCCTGAACAGGTCGCAAACCACCCTGAATCTCATACGGGGCATTTTTTAAGACAGGCCTTGGAACGCTATCCAGCAACTAATTGAGTTGATTTATCTAGCAATAAGCTGGGTCAACTTATCACAATCCAATAGGAAAATGTTTAACTTCTCCTGAGTTCTGATCGAGAACCAACTGAGACGGTGGATAGATTTCATAGAAGGGTGCGTCAGGGTCACAGGTGCAAAAGCAGAATCATTAACCCATTGGAATTTGTATGGAGAATCGACGAGAAACCCCCAAAAGTCGCCCAAAGAGTTCTTCAAAATAAAGAGATAGTGGCCATGTACGGGTACTTCTTCACTGGTTTCATCCTGGAAAATATGTTGTCGTGCATGCACTAAAATCAGTTCTCTCCCTTTGTACATAATGGGGTGCATACTGGCAAATAGATGGTCTTCATAAACCCTATTCATCGGAACTATTTCCTGTACAACCTCAGCCAGGAAAGCAAACCATCTTAGATGTACTTGGAAGAAAATAATCTGACGGTCTCCTTTTGGTTTGTTTTTTGATATCCCCTTTATCGAAGTTCCCAGTACTTGAAGAGTTTCGACAGCATCTTCAAAAGTTAGAGGTTGATCTCGCCATGGTTCCATATATCGCTTTTCCTTATCAACCGATGAACTTTGTTACGATAACTGCTCCAAAGACATAAATAAGGAGCCTCACGTTTAAGTCGTTTACATTAGACGCTTTGCAATTAGCCCCCCAGTAATAGGCTACCCCCGCAGATATAGTCTATTCACTGGTCACACAAAAAATACCCCCAGAACGGGAGAGGAACGGCAGATTCTTGCCCCTTCCAGATAATTGTTTATTCGACCCTAGAGCTTAA
>CASBPW010000163.1 GCA_949127685.1 Candidatus Sivonenia alaskensis PMM_0068
CCGATTTACAGAAGCGGATTCTCGAACTGATGAAATTACCAGAATCTCTGTATCACCTACATCTCAAGCAGGGCAAGACTTAATTCTTTTCTCTCGTCCAAAATCAGCGAACCGACAGTCAAAACTGTTACCCTCCAACCTGGTGCTTTGCGCCATGCCGAATTTTGGGTGGCATATTCACAGCTGTTCCTCAAAGAGCAAAGATTCAGAAAGAGACATCCCTAGCTTGCGATAGGCTTCCTGCGCTGCGGTATTACCTTCATACACATACAGGCATAACCGACAAACATTGGCTGCCTGCGCCTGGGTCTTCAAATGGTTGTACAGCTTGCGAAAAATACCTTGCTGACGATGACTGGGCTCCACGTAGACATCCTGCAACCACCAAACCCAGCGATTATTCCAATCACTCCACTCAAATGTGATCAGGGCGGCCGCGATAATATGGCTCCCCTTTTCGACCCCAGTTTCAACCCCAGTTTCGACGCCAGTTTCGACAATTGTATAGAAGCCTCGTTCAGGATTATCCAATACTGCTTGCACCCCTTGCCTCAGAAGCTTGAGATCAACGTCCTGACCCCGAATCTCCTGAGCCAGAGATTGGTTAAAACCAACCAAATGATCGAGATCTTGAGATTGAGCTAATCGAATCGTGCAATTCATTCAGTAATCATAGATCTTCCCGGCAATCCGAAGCCTTAGGGGCGGGCACGATTCAACAAGGGGTGATGATGTTCCTGTCCAACCCATCCATAGAAGCTACGCGCACGCTTGCCGACAAAGATGGGGACTCTGTCGTGAAATTGTGTGAACTTTTTGGATATGTGCCCGGAGATAGAGAAAGAATAAAAGGCTATGGAAAATGCCCAAAAGAAACCACGCATCGAAGTTCGCACGCCCCCTGAGGTAAAACAGCTGCTCAAAGAGGCCGCCAAGCTGAACCACCAATCTGTGAGCGAGTTCCTACTCCATAACGGATTGGCGGCTGCCGCACTGGTGCTCGCTGACCGACGACAGTTTTTGTTGGACGATGCCCAATGGGCCACTTTTGCTGAGGCTCTAGAGGCTCGGCAAAAGCCGCGCCCCCGTCTAGAGCGCCTACTATCTGAATCAGGAGTTTTCGATTGAGCATATCCACGAATTTGTCC
Organism: Candidatus Sivonenia alaskensis PMM_0068; assembly: GCA_949127685.1. Classification (GTDB taxonomy): domain Bacteria; phylum Cyanobacteriota; class Cyanobacteriia; order Gloeobacterales; family PMM-0068; genus Sivonenia; species Sivonenia alaskensis. The sequence goes on from CASBPW010000163.1 coordinate 1,149, forward strand.
CTCCTGCCTATCGAGAAGCTCAAGGCAGACCATGACATCAGCCAATTCGATTGTGGCAAGGCTGCTCCCAATGATTTCCTCAAGCGCTTCGCGCTAGTCCAAAAGGCTGATATTGCCCGCACCTATGTCACCTGTGAGGGGGAGACTGTTGTGGGCTTCTATAGCTTGGCAGTAGGGGCTATAGAGTCCAAAGATGCTCCACAAAAGCTGAATCGGGGCACCGTGCAACAGCCTATCCCGGTCATTATTCTGAGCCAGTTAGCGGTAGATGCTCGGCTTACGAAAAAGGGTATTGGACAAGCATTGCTTAAGGATGCTTTATTGCGAGCGGCTCAAGCGGCTGAAATCGCCGGTATCCAAGCAGTCCTTGCCTATGCCCAAGATGAAGATGCCCGCCGCTTCTACGATCATTTCGACTTTGAACCGAGCCCCACAGACGCTTATCACTTGTTTTTGTCCGCCAAGGAACTGTGCAGCCTCGTTCATAGTTAGGGCAAAGTGAAATTGCACACCGCAGCCAGGAGCCCAGCACAGATGTTCGAAACTCGTGGCCCAATTGGATTACTTCACGATTTAGGTCAATAATTTTTCTACGGCCGCTATGGCAAACGGTGGAAAGTTAGGGCACACTGGGGTTGTGAAACTGGGAATCTTTACGGACGTTCATGGAGACTTCGCATCTTTAATGCGGGTCTTAACACGCTTGGAAAAACTGAACGTGGATCGTTTGCTGTGCCTTGGAGATCTCGTTGTTCATGGTCAGCGCCCCAATGAAGTAGTGAATACGATTCGGCAGTGGGGCATCCCCACCGTAGGCGGTAATCATGACCACGGAGCAGTCAACTATGGAAAAGACCACAGGATTGTTTTTTTTAATCCCAAATCTGAGCTGCACACCCGCTTAACCCAACAACACCTCACTCCTGAGAACCAAGAATTTTTAGATAACCTGCCTGAAAATATCACCCCTCATCCGGCAGTGACGGCGGTCCATGCTTCCTATGAAGACCGCTACATGCTCCTCCATAATCTATCCAATGTCCAGCGCACGCTAGCACTAGCGCCCACGCCCGTGACTCTTTCAGGTCACGTCCACTGCACGCGGATCCATATCCAAAGGCCAGAGGGATTGGAAACGATTGATCCTTGGCAACACGCGGAACGCAGTTGGACACAGCAAATGGACTGGAGCCAGAACAAGTACGTCATCTCCTGTGGCAATACTTCACAGTTGCTCTTTGACCGACTACCTTCGGTATGTGCAGTCCTGGATACAGAACAACAAACCATGCATTTTGAGCGAGTTCTCGCTTGAGCCGCTTCAAAGAAATATAGCTCAATTTCTAATAAAACCTGTCCTTGAAACATTAGCATCACGGGCAATATGATACTTTATATAATATGAGAATAGTGTTGGACACAAATGTTGTGGTTGCAGCGCTCAGAAGTCCCAGTGGTGCGTCGGCTGCGCTCATTAGGCAGGTGAGAGCAGGCAAAGTTCAAATGTTGATGAGTGTTCCGTTAGCTCTGGAGTACGAAGCGATTTGCAAAAGAGCTGAACATATCTTGGCAGCTGGGATATCAGCACAAGACGCTAATGTTTTCGTCACAGCTCTTGTCGCAATGGCAGAACCTGTTTCACTTTTTTATTTATGGAGGCCACAGCTTCGAGATCCAGATGATGAAATGGTGTTAGAGGCTGCGGTTAATGGTCAAGCTGACGCCATTGTGACCTTTAATCTCAAAGACTATATAGATGTCTCACAGCGGTTTAATGTCCAAGTCTTAACTCCCCAGGAGATTTTATGAGCAATGCAGCAAACTATCCACTAAGGCTCTCACAGTCCTTGAAAAAAGCAGTAGAAGAGATTGCGAAGCAAGATGGTATTAGTATGAATCAGTTCATTGCGACGGCAGTTGCAGAGAAGGTGGCCGCGCTGAGTACGGAATCCTTCTTCAAGGAACGGCAAGCGAGAGCAGATTTTAAAGCGTTTGACCGGGTGCTTAACCGAGAGGGCGGTGAAGCTCCGCTGCCTGA
>CASBPW010000164.1 GCA_949127685.1 Candidatus Sivonenia alaskensis PMM_0068
CCAATGCGGTGGATAGGCCAGTCGCCTATATGGCCAAGGAAGAATTATTTACGGCGTGGAGTAGCTCAATTTTGCGGACCTATGGCGCTTTCCCCGTGAAGCGAGGAACTGGAGACCGAGGGGCCATCAGATCTTCTTTAGAAGCGTTAGCTCAGGGCTGGGCGGTGGGTATTTTCTTGGAAGGAACAAGGACGGAAGATGGCAGAGTGCATAACCCTCGATTAGGAGCCGCTCTGATTGCAGCAAAATCAAAAGTACCTGTGGTCCCTATTGCGATTTGGGGAACAGGAGAGATCTTAGGGAAAGGAAAAGTATTCCCCAAGCCTGCACCGATTACAGTAAGGATTGGAAAACCTTTAGCTCCACCAGAATCTACCGATAAAGAAATACTCCAAAAACATACAGAAGAATACGCCCAAATCATCAATCAACTATACGACTTAGGCCGTTAGCACTGAGCGACCATCCGGTACCTTTATCTATAACCCTGAGAATCGAGGATCTGTTGCTATGGCTTTAACTCCTTCCACGATGTTGGCTTTGGGAACCCAAGCCCCAGATTTTTACTTGCCCGATACCGTATCTGGTGCAACCATATCCCTGGACACGTTCACAGGGAAGAAAGCTTTGTTGGTGATGTTCATCTGTCGCCACTGTCCTTTTGTGAAGCATGTGCAGACAGAACTAGCCCGTCTAGGAAAAGATTACGCCCAGAGAGAAGTAGGCATCGTTGCCATCAGCGCCAACAATGCCGCGCAATACCCTGATGATGCCCCAGGCCAACTAAATACCATGGCACAGGAATTGGGATTTAGCTTTCCTTTCTGCTATGACGAAAGCCAAAAGACCGCTAAAGCGTACACGGCAGCCTGTACTCCAGACTTTTTCCTCTTTAATGGACAACGCAAACTAGTCTATCGAGGACAATTGGATGATAGTCGGCCAGGCAATGGGAAACCTCTCAATGGAATAGACCTGCGTAATGCTCTAGAGGCCGTCCTTGTAAACCAACTCGTGAGTCAAGCGCAGAAGCCAAGCATCGGTTGTAATATCAAATGGAAACCGGGGAATGAGCCAGCTTACTGATGAAGTCAAACACCTGCAACGCCTAGGCTGGCATAAGAATCCTCCCCCAGTTTTATGTTTTTTCCGACGACGCAACACTATGGCCAACCACTTCATCGCCTGCCTCCAAAAATTTGTACCGTTTTGATGGCCCGTCGCCCCTTCCCATTCTTCTCCCGTCAGCAGCCTGTTTTCCTGATGGGGCAGCTAGAAGCATATTTAGAGGTGCGGAAATAATGGATCAGGTCGGGAAACAAGGGAGCAAAGTAGCCGTACAGCGCTCCTCATTACTGAAACCTACAGGAATTTTTCTAACGATACTCCTTAGCTTTAGCTATCCGGTAGTCGCTTGTCCTGACTATAAGTTTGAGATTTTAAGTAGGTTCCCCTCTCCGTTAGCAGAAGCCTCCGGTTTGGTTCGAGGCTCTGGAAATTTTTGGTGGTCCCACAACGATTCTGGAGATGGTCCTTTCCTCTATGCCGTAGATTCAAAGGGTAAGCTTCTGGGCAAGGTAGAAGTCCAGGGAGCAAAAAATATAGATTGGGAAGACCTTACCGCTGGACCCTGTCTGGGGGCGTCTTTCAGAGAGCGCTGTCTCTATATTGGGGATATCGGGGATAACTTCTCCCGGCGGGATGATGCGGTCATTTATGTGGTCCGTGAGCCTGTGCCAAGAAGCCAGAAAGTGGATCTCCTGACGACTCTTCCCGTGCGTTATGCTGAGGGCCCAGCAAACAGCGAAGCCTTCGTCTATGACGCTCCAGACAAGCAATTCCTGATTTTCACCAAAGTACGGAATGGATTTAGCCGTGTCTATGCCCGCAGTCTAAATCAGGTGCAATCCCCACTGAAACAGGTCAGCGAGGTGGATCTTTCCAGGATCTCTCCTAACTCCAGTGGTTGGTCCATCACTGGAGCGGCCCTCAGCCGGGATGGCAAAAGGCTGCTGTTGCGTTCCTATCTGAGTGCCTTCCGCTGGACTCGCGGCCCCCATGAATCCTGGAGTGAGGCCTTAACCCGTTTCCCCGCCGCTATCCCGCTACGCCCAGAGCCGCAAGGAGAAGCCATAGCCTTTGGCCCCACGGAGCAAGACTTCTACACAACCAGTGAGAAAGTGCCCAACCTTGCGCACTATTCTTGTCAGAAATAGCGTAGGCTGACGTCTATCGAGTCCAGACGGCCCAGGAATTTCATCCACCCGTTAATAAAGTCTTACTATCAACGAGTTGCGACTTCAGGTTCAGTCTGCAAAGGCTGAAACATGGCAGAACTAAGATAGCGTTCGCCATTGCTAGGCTGGATAAAGACAATGAGCTTGCCTGCATTTTCTGGACGTTTTCCTACTTGCACCGCAGCCCAGCAAGCAGCCCCACTTGAAATCCCAGAGAGCAGGCCTTCTTCCTTTGCCAAACGCCGACCGAAATCCAGCGCAAGGGCATCGGACACCTGGATTATTTCGTCTATTAAGTCGCGACGAAGCACGCTGGGCACAAACCCGGCCCCAATCCCTTGAATTTTGTGTGGACCCGCCTGACCACCGGAGAGGACAGGACTGGATGCGGGTTCGACCGCAATCGCTTGGAAGCTTTGCTTTCGAGCTTTTAGGGCTTCGCTGACTCCTGTGATCGTGCCCCCTGTACCCACCCCCGAAATGAGAATGTCAATCTTGCCATCAGTATCGTCCCAAAGCTCTATAGCAGTGGTTTCTCGGTGGACTTTGGGATTGGCCAGGTTGTCAAACTGTTGCAACATATAGGCATTGGGGGTCGATTCCACGAGTTGCTTGGCCCGCTCAATCGCCCCTCGCATCCCGAGATGACCAGGGGTAAGCTCCAATTCAGCCCCATAGGCTCTCAGCATAGCCCTCCGTTCCATACTCATGGTTTCTGGCATCGTCAAAATTAAGCGGTAGCCCTTGGCGGCAGCTACCATCGCCAGGGCAATACCCGTATTCCCAGAAGTGGGTTCTACCAAGACAGTATGCCCAGGGGAAATGTGCCCTCCCTGTTCCGCATCTTCCACCATGGCAATGCCAATCCGGTCTTTCACGGAAGAAGACGGATTCAAACTTTCCATCTTCATGACAATTTGAGCGACACAGCCCTCTGCTTGAGGAATGCGGTTGAGCTGTACTAGCGGAGTACGACCGATGAGTTGGATAATGCTAGGGGCAATGTGCATAAAGCTCTCCTGACGCTAGGGGTACCGTCTACACTCCGCAATAAGCTGACTATGAGATGGTAAGCGGGTGATCTATGCATATACTTTAGCGTTTCAGGATACGACTAGAATAAAATCAACTCTTAGCCTTTTTTCTCCCCATGAACATACCAACTAAAATCCAAACCGTTCTTCGGGATAAACTCAATGCCTCCGTAGTCGAAATTGAAGATGAGAGTCATCTGCATGCAGGCCATAAAGGCCGGACAGATAGTCAGGGTGGTCACTACAACTTAATAGTGGTTTCTCCTGCTTTCGCAGGCAAACCGATGTTGAAACAACATCGACTCATTTATGATGCGTTAGCCCAAGAAATGGGTGTGTCGATCCATGCCCTTTCTTTGAAGACCTATACTCCTGAGCAATGGTCCAAGCTA
>CASBPW010000165.1 GCA_949127685.1 Candidatus Sivonenia alaskensis PMM_0068
CAGTGAGGTGTTGTCATGGACCGGGCAGATAAATTAAGTCAATCGCAACAGCTACGAATGGATACAAGCGTGGTGAAGGGCCTCACGCCAAGCGCTTCGATTTTTGGAGTGGATCTGGTGGATGCCTTCTTTTTGCTGGGACTTTTCTTTCCAAGTTACATATTGGCTGGTTTTATCTGCCCTCCGCTGCGTTTTAACGCTGACCCGGTGGCTTGGCTGGGTGGCCCGCATAATCCTAATGCGGCGGTCGTGGACCTGAGCCCGATGCTTCCTGGAATTGCGCTATGGCTCGTTCTTTCTTTGATATATCTCGCAATCCGAGCCAATAAACCACGAGGCTATCTTCCAGATCTATTGGAGGAGATTATCCGAGGCTTTCAAGTATTTCTGAGTGACCCTGACCAAAACTCTTGGGATGCCGGAGGGCCGGACCTTAAGGCAGACCGCTATGTCTTACCGGATGAATCCATTACCACTACTGAAGGGGTTACAAACGATGGTAAGTAAACTTCCCTACGCAAATATGACCACTTGTTTGCCTTGGATCGATATTTTGGCGGAAGACGGAATGATTGTCGCGGTTGACCCGAAGACAAATCACAAGTCTTTAGTCGCTACTGCCAGGCTGACAGAGCCATACTCCGAGCTATGGACCGCTCAGCAAGGTTTTAGCCGGACTACTGCCAAAATAAACGCTCACTTTCGTTCTGAGTCAGCCTTGGGCCAAGGGGAACAGTTACAGATTTTGAGAAGAGTGAGTACAGATCCTCAGTCCATACCTTCAGAACTGACCCAGCTTTCAGAAGATATAGCTCCGCGTGTTCCAATGGCTGAAGAAACAGCGCATATCTATCAAGAGTGGGCCAAAGATTTTCACAAAGATGGAATGGTCACCCGGATAGATACCTGGCTATTCATTACGTTGTCTCTGGGCACTTCGATAGTTTCCCAAAGAGTGGCGGATGAAGCCAAAACTGTTCTCCTACGCCGCATCCGAGATATGGCCGGGGTTTTCACAAATGCTGGGTATGGCTTTGAGATACTACGCACAGAGCAAGACCTCTTGGAGCCGTTATGGAAGTACTGCAACCCCAGAACATCGCAGCACGTTGCGCCTCCGAAAGTTGCCAAGAAGGAAATCAGAAAAGGCAATTTCAACCCATTTAATTTAGCCCGAAATCCGCATCTCGCCCCTGGAACGATCCGCCGTCAGGTTGGAGTTAGCTCCTATTCCTTTAGCAGTGGCATGGCGTTAGGGGATGAGACCTATCAAGCGCTCCTGCAATTGAGTGAGCTACCCGATAACGCGCAGGACGCCTTCTGTCCTTTGTATGCAGAGATGCTTGAGATGCCGCAGGCAGGCCATGAGGTCTGGGTTTCTCAAGTGTGGTTGATGGAGGGCAAGTCCAAGGCTGCCAAGAAACTAAAGGGTTCGGCGCGGGTCGCGGATGACTTAAATAAGGGTTTTGGTGAATCCAGTGATAACTCAGAACTACAAAAAACGGTTGAAAACATTGAGAGTCTTAGGTCTGAATTAATCGAGGCTAACCAGATTATTTCTTATGCCTGCACCATTCGCGTCGATGCACCGAATAGGAACACCCTCTATGAAGGGGTTCAGAGGATTCAAAATTCTATCAACTCCATTGCTGGAGCCCAAGTCAGGCGTGAAGATATGCCCAATCGGGTGCAGAGGGCTTGGCTGCAATGTGCCCCGGCTATTCCTGCTTCGTTAGTGGACTATAAATACCGAGGCCATACGATGAGAGCTGACCGGGCAAGCTTTTTTATTCCTCGACACGGGGTTCCTCTTTCAGACCCAGTAACCCAGAATGTTCCTTATTCCATCTTCTGGACTCCAGGAGCAAGCCCAGTGCGCATTTCAGCTCTGGGGGTAGCGAATAGTGCCGTATCAGTTATCTATGGCCCACAGGGCACGGGTAAGACCGCACTCATAAAAACTATTTTTCAGCAATATCTTGCCCACCCAAACACGTTCTGTTGGTGTATCGACAATAATACTGACCGCACGAGCATTGACTACCAAGTCAAAGCGAATGAGGGAGTGAATATTCGTTTGGATGACACTTCAGATATTTGTCTGCCCACTTTTGAAATTTCTGGCGATAGCCCTACAACCAACGAAAGATCTCTATTGGCCGAACTCCTCTGGTTTGATATCCAACGAGGGAGGGAAGGGAACGATTTTTTCCTGACAGGTAACAACGAGGTTTTGCTTGACCAGCTAATCTCCCGAATGTATAAAACAGCTCCGAATCAGCCTCAACGAGCCTCGGAGAACCTTACGTATGATGACGCCTGTGATGTTCTCCTTGAGTGGGAAGACGACGAATATACCCCCACTCGAAAAGCGTGGGTTAAGAACCTGGAACCCTTCTGCTCTGGGCGTTGGTTGACCGAACTCTATGGGCAGAAATACGAGGATGGAAAGTACTATCGGATGTTTGGGCGAAGAGACGGCCTAACCCTCAAACACCTACTGAAGTACCGAATGATTTCTTGGAACTTAGAGGGAATTACTAACGATTTTCTGAAAAAAAAGGTCTGCTTGCTGCTTAAAAAAAGCATTATGACTTTTTCTAGCCTCCTTTCAGATCTAGGGGTCATGGACGGGGAATATTATTTCTTCAGTTGTGCGATTGACGAAGGCTGGAGTATCTTCCGCTTGGATAATTCTGGAGAACTGTTGCAGGAATTGGCCAGAAAGCATAGGCACGTAAATATCCAGCTATTATTTATGACCCAATTTTTGAGTGACATCAATACTGCGATGGGCGCGGAAATTCTGCGCTCTGCCACACAGTTCTTTATCCTTGGTTCTGGAGATAAGCCTGACGAGGAATCTGAACTCCTAGAGCTTAGTCCGGTGGAGCAAGAGGCGATTATGCGCCTGGATAAACATAGCGGCTATTACTCGACGTTCTATTTCCGCAGACGCCAAGCCAATGGGTTGATGAACTCTTATATTTTGCTTAATCCTGTCCCCTATAGTCGTTCTGGTTCATGGTTGCCCTTGCTGACAGGAGAAAGAGATGAAGGGATTTTGCGCGAAAGGATTCTACGCCTCTTGGGGGCTGAGTCCATTAATACGGCAACTCCTGAACAGCTCATCGAAACGTTCCGTATTTATGGCCGTATTTGGCCGAATGGCTTTCCGAGTAACAAAGAAGATATCACCCGGAAAACCTTGGAGGATGGCTGGCTTGAGGTTCTGGATTTTGTTGAAACCTATAAAGCTCGCCAAAACGCTAGAAAATCTATGGAGGCGATCCAAATATGCGCCGAGTAATTTCCCCTCTATATCTCCTGGCTGTTCTTCCTATCGTGTTCGCCCGATCTGCATACGCTCAAGTTGTGGCTCCCCCACAAATCCTTAGACCTGTTATTCCTACCCCTACTCCCCCTTTTACTCCCATAGGGCCAAGGGGCATTATTCAAGCCGGACAAGGAGTGATCCCTTCTCTTACGGTACCTGGTGGTATTTGCAGTAATGGTGGCGTTGTCGTAGACTGTCCACCCGATGGCGGTGCTACTACCAGAGAGCAATACTCCAAATTGAAAGGGGTTGGAGGTTCCTTTGGACCTTTGCCAGAGGGCGGTTCTTCCCCTGCTGGTTCTTCTAAAAAGATTGGCGACCACCAAGCCTACATTGAGAATCCTGATGCCTACACTTTCCAGAAAAGCCCAGCCCTAAACCCCTCCAACCCAAAAGATGAGTACAGCTTTAATCGCCAACAGCTTCTGCTAGAAAGAGCGATCCGAGAAGGCAAGGAAGAAGAGGTCATCTCTGATAAAAACGCCGAACACCTCACGACAATGGACCTGGACAAGCAAGAGGAGATTGCTAAGGCTTGCACCCAGAAAGCCGCTCAAGCCTACGCTGAATCCCAGGCTGCCTATACTGCCGCATCACAAGGCCCATACATCTACGACCAATTAGTTGAACGCAATAAGGCTTCGGCCAAAGCTGAGCGCTCCAAGCAGGTTGCTTTAGCTTGCCAAGCGGTTCTTTCTGAAGCCCAGAGAGCCTTTATCGTGAATCAAACGGCTATCAATAACCGTATCTTGCGGACTCAAGGCCAGTTAGAGCGTCAAAAGGCTGAACAGCAACAATATGATGTGACGCGCACGGCACAAGATAAACGGGCGCAGGAAGTTGTACAGCGAACGATTGGTTCTTTCTTTCCCAAGCCTTCCAATAATGCGCCATTCAACTTTCAAAACACTGGTCAACCCAGAAAGCTAGTCCAATACTGCCAGCGGGGTCCTGGTGGTGTTTTTTGTAATACACGCTAAGGACGGGAAAACATGAACTTAGGGCATTTAACACCGATATTGGCTCAACTGAATGACGGGGATTTTATTGGGAACATCAAGGTATTTATCGAAGATATTGTTTCTCAAGCTGCGAACGGCTTATTCAATAGTGCGTTCTTTCAGTCTTGGGAAAATATCTGGATTCTATTCACAGCTTGGGCTTTTCTCTTTAGGATTATTTGGTCAGCTATCAGAGGTTTCTACTTACCCGGTGGTTCTATTTTTCGCAATTTAATAGTAGAGACGGCCAAGGGCATTTTCATAGTTTTCATAGTCTTGAATCCCTACATTTTTGTGGGGATCTTTCAGGGCTTCTACAGTTTGATAAGTGTGTTAGCGGATCAGACGGTGTTTGGAGTGGCTAACCAGGGCCTAGATATACTCGGCAATGCGACCAAAATTGCAAAACTTGGGGCACAAGCGGCAGGGGTCGATCCTCTGGGCATAACTCAAGCGTTTTTATGGCTAATTATAGTTATAGGCATCACTTTAATGATGGCAATTTATGCTTTACATATCGTTGATGCTCTAATTCAATTAAATGTCATCTTGCCATTTTTCGCACGTATGGCGGCGGCTGGAATGATGACCAAGGCTACTTCCGGTTGGTTCTGGAGCGTAGTGAATTCAGCTTTGGAACAGATGCTCAAGCCAATCATCGGAAAGCTATTTATCTGGTTTATTTTCACGCTGATGACTTTGATAGCAGATGGAGTGCTGCAAGCCAATAATCCTTTCTATAGCAGCTTTACGGCTATCATTGTCAGCTTCTTATTTTGTATTTTTATGGGCATTATTTTGCAATTGCGGGTACCTTCTACCTCTAAAGTTCTAGC
>CASBPW010000166.1 GCA_949127685.1 Candidatus Sivonenia alaskensis PMM_0068
CGCAATACGCTGGCGCTGTCCTCCAGAAAGGGTAATTCCGCGTTCTCCGACGAGGGTTTGGTAGCCCAGGGGAAAGGACATAATTTCTTCGTGGACACGGGCCTCCTGGGCGACTTCAATGACCGCTTCCAAGTCGAGGTCTGGTTTTCCATACCGGATATTGTCGGCCACCGTAGTGCTGAATAAAAAGCTTTCTTGAGGGACCATGGCAATAGCTCGTCTCAAGTCTTCAAGACGGATACGGGTTATATCTTGACCATCTAAATAGACCTGGTTGGGATCGATTTCCAGCAGGTGGGGAAAGATATGAGCCAGGGTGGTTTTCCCCGAACCGACCGGACCGACCAAGGCGACGGTACTCCCTGGCGGCACCTGCAGGTAGATATCTTGAAGTGTGGGCATCGGTGCATTGGCATACCCAAAGGTCAAACCACGCACTTCCAATGCTCCCTCGGGATTGGATAAGGGGATGGCATCTGGTTTGTCTATAATCGCTGGGGGGGTAGCCAGAATATTTTCTACCCGCTCAATACTGACCTGACCTCTCTGGAAAGAGGTAATCGTAAAGCCCAGCAGCGCAGTCGGGAAAATAAGCTGAGCAATATAGACGGTTAGAGCGGTAAATCCACCGATACTCAGGGTGCCTTCCGCTAACTTTGGTCCCCCTACCCATAACAGGACCAACAGACTGACGCCAGCGAGGGCTCCCAACAGAGGGAATAGCGTGTTTTGCGTCCGAGCCAGGTTTAGGTTGGCCTCTAGGAGCTGCTGATTTTGACGGCCAAAAGCCTCTTCTTCATTCTCTTCCTGGGCATAGACCTTGATCAGGGCAATACCATTGAGGTCCTCTTGCAGAAGGGTACTCAACCCACTGAGACGCTGCTGGACATCATTCTGCAGATTGCGTAGCTGGCCTCCGAACAAAGCCACAGCCCCAAACATGATCGGATAGACCGAAAGGGCCAGCAGCGTTAGTTGGCCATCCACGGCCACCATAAAGGGCACGGTCAAAGAGTAGGTGAAAATGGCATTGAGGATACTCAAGACCGAAAAACCCAAGAGTCTGCGGATATTGTCTACGTCACTGGTGGCTCGGGTGATCAAGTCTCCAGCAGGGTTGATCGAAAAATAAGAAGGTGGCAGCAGCAGCAAGTGATCAAATATTCGGCCCTTCAGATCGAATTCTACCTGCCGTCCAATTCTGAAAAGATAAATTCTGGATATAACCCGGATCACCAGCATGACCGTAGCCATCCCAAATATCGCTCCGGCATAAAGCAAAAACTGGTGATAATCTAAGCTTTTTCTCAGGTCATCGATGGCATTTTTGATAAACCAAGGAATCGTTGCGCCTAAGAGGGTGGTGCATAAAAGGAAAAAAACACCAGTCCAGAATTCTTTTTGATGGGGCCTGAGGTACTCCAGAAGCACCTGGAGGGAAGAAGGAGCGGCTTGGCGAGTCATCTATCCAGTGTATGAGCTCCACTGCCATAAACGCCGATTACCGATACACTATCTTAGAGTTCCTAAGCTATCTTCAGTGACCCGCTATGACATACTGCCTGGGCATCATTACCCAATCGGGAATCGTGATGGCTTCCGACTCCCGCACCCATGCCGGAGTAGACCACGTTTCTACCTATCAGAAGCTATTTGACTTCTCCAATCCTGGAGAACGGGTAATTGTGATCACAACTTCTGGCAATTTATCGATCACCCAAGGCGTGATCGCATGGTTGAAAAAAGACATCCATACCATCGATCAAGTCAATATTCACAATTTATCCACGATGTATGATGTAGCCCGTTATGTGGGCAGCACATTGCGAGAGTTGCAAAGGATAGACCGCCCCAGCTTAGAAGCAGACAGGATTGACTATCATGCGAGCTTCCTGGTGGGCGGACAAATCAAAGGAGAAGAACCAGAACTCTACTTGGTCTATACCCAAGGGAACTGCATCAAAGCAATGCCGGAAACTCCTTTTTTACAAACGGGTGAAACTAAATACGGAAAGCCTATTTTAGATCGGGTTCTACGGCACAACACTTCGGTTGAGAAAGCGGCTGGATGTGCCTTACTTTCTATGGATTCAACCATGAAATCTAATATTTCTGTAGGTCCCCCCATTCAACTGATCATGTATTGTACCGATACTTTTGAAATCAAGCATAAAATGTGGTTAGCTCAGCGTGATCCCTATCTCATGGCAATCCGGCAATATTGGGAAGGTGCGCTTCAAAATGCTTTTGATCAGATGCCTGAGCTGGATTGGGAACATGACCAAAAGTTAGCTATTTCTCAAGAAAGTTTCAACAGTTGCATCCTGCATAGTACAGATTACTTAGAAGATTAGCCGTCAGGATATAAGCTCCAAAGCGACCAAACATACATCATCACCAAAATGAGTATGTCCTTGGAATGCCCAGGCACAGGCAATAATTTCGTCCAGACTTTGTTCGAAGGGTAACGTACTCGCTTCGGCTACCCAATCAAAAAAATCTTTTTCTCCCAAAAGCTGTTTATGGGGCCCAAAAATTTCGTAGATGCCATCACTAAATAAGTAAAGTCGATCTCCTGGGTACAGTTTCACATGATGAGCCGTATAGGGCGTCTTGGCGATCACGCCAATAGGCAAAGATCTCCCTTCCAAAGGGACTAAGCCTTCCTTACAGAACAGGATGGGGCTGGGATGGCCTGCACAGGCATAGGTTAGGGTTCCTTCCCCCAAGTCCCAAACTCCGTACCAAATCGTATAGAAAAGGTCGGATTCACTAGCGACCAGATTATGGTTGAGTGACGTCAAGACGGTCTCTGGTCGACTGCGATCTCCAGCGGCAAAGGGCTCTGCCCGGAGTAGATATCCCGTAGAAGCGGCCAGCAGGGCAGAACCCACTCCATGCCCGGTCACGTCCAAAATATAGATCGCCAAGCGATGGTCATCCAACCAAAAGTAATCGAAGTAATCTCCCCCTAAGACTGCAGAAGGCAGGAAACGCCAATTAGCTTTCATCTGGGGAGATGAAAAAGGCTCAGGAAGTAGGGATTGCAAAAATTCGGCAGCACTCTTCAAGTCTCGGGCCATTAAACCCTGCTGATTTTGAACTTGATCCAAGGTGTTCTCCAAGTGGCAATTAACAGCCTGTAGCTCAATACTCACTTCATAGAGGCGAAATCCAGCCCGGATTCGAGCCAGTAATTCCCTGGGATCCGCAGGTTTGGATAAAAAATCATCGGCGCCAGCATCCAAGCCTTTCACTCGGTCATTGACGGCACTACGTCCACTAAGGAAGATAAAGTAAGCGGTGGAATCTATCTTTTTGATTTGGCGACAGAGCTCCACTCCATCCATCCCTGGCATATTCCAGTCGGCAATCACTAATCCGGGGCGCTCTTGTCTAAATTTTTCCAATCCGCGGACACTGTCTCCACTGGTAAAGACCCGATATCCATGTCTCTCTAGATATAGAGAAAGAACTTTTTGCATATCAGGGTCATCATCAACAATCAAGATTTTATTTTCTGCCACCGCGACTCAACCCCTCTTGCCTGGTGCACATACACTTAGATCCTTATAGGTATACCAGAGGTTATCCCAAGGTCTACAGCAACTCGATGGGCGCATGCGATTCCGGAGAAAGCCACAGCATTCAATCCTTGTCCAGGGAAAGTGCTATCCCCTACGCAATAAAGTCCTTTAATGGCCGTTCGGTTAAAAGGCGCGCCTAAAAGCCCAAGGGGAATCCCCGCAGGAATCGGGCCATAGGTCCCACCCATTCTGCCCAAAAATCTTCGGTGGGTGCGGGGCGTGCCTACTTCCATGAAGGTGATAGCTTCAGCGAGACCCGGCCAGATCTTACTCAGCCGCTCTATCAAGCATTGGGCATCTTGAGCTTTCTTCTGGGCATAGTCTGTGGGATTCAGCCCTTGCCAATGTTCGATAGAACTAGGGGTGAAGGTATGTATGATATGACGGCCTGGAGGGGCGATGGTAGGGTCCAATATCGTAGGGATGGACACAAAGATAGTTCCCTGTTCCTCGGTGAGCCGCTGCCAATCTTCCAATACGACATGGTGCATATCAACTTCTTGCGCCAAGACTTCTCGTTTTACGCCTAGATGCAAACTCAGAAAACTGGGAGAGGGTTCATACCTTTTACGCCAGCGAATTTCTGTGGCAGGGATGTTTGCTTCAGGGATCAGCTGCCCAAAAGTATCCCAGCGTGTAGCGTTACTAATTATTTTTTTGGCTTTTAGGACTTCTCCGGTAGCGAGCCGGACTCCAACCGCTCGCCCTCGCTCTACCAGGACTTGAGTTACCCGTGCTCCGTAGCGAACACGTCCTCCTTTTTTGGTGATGCCACGGGTCAAGGCCTCGCCGATCCGGCCCACTCCTCCCTGTGGATAGTTGATCCCCCCATAGTGGCGGTCTGCCCAGACCATTCCTGCATTAATCATCGGTGTCTGATCCGCAGTCACCACAGACCAGCAGTAGCATTCCATATCAATAAATTTGAGCAGATCTGGGCTTTTTAAATATTTACGGGCGACACTACCCACATTCACCGGAAGATAGCGAGCCAGTCCCAGACAAGCCAGAGGATTTTGGAAAAATACACGGGTGAGATAGCGAATTTCTTCTAGCGATTTTAATTCGATGGCATTCAAACAATTGAAGACCCGCCATGCCTCATCATAAAAAGCACGAATTCCCTCTTTTTCCTCAGGGAAATATCGGCTCAACTCCTCGATGAATCTTTTATAGTCCCGGTGGACACGGGGGTTTAATCCCTTAGGCAGATGGTAGCTAATCTGCACAGGGTCAGGAATGGTTTCAAGGTGTTCATCCACGGCTTCTAGGGCACGGGTTAGAAGGTTTGTAGTACCTTCTGTTCCGAAGCCATAGATCATCGAAGCGCCCACGTCAAAGCGATAGTGGCCTTCTGGAACTTCGCGGTCAAAATAGCCTGCGCTACCCCCTGGAATCAGATACTTTTCAAGGACTAAAACATCGATCCCTCCAGCAGCCAATTGCGCTGCTGTAACCAAGCCTCCGATGCCCGCTCCGATCACAATGACTTCTGCGTCCATAATCCTTGATGTCTTGGGCTACTTTATCTTGGCATTGCCCATGCCTATTCACAGAGACTTCTTATTTTGGCCAGCAGTGCTTCTAACTTTGCTGCGCTCGAGGAGGCCATTGCAAAGGATAATCAAGAGTATACTAAGTGCTCTTCGTGAAATGGTGCAGAAAATTATGGGTATCCTTTAAAACCAAGCCTAGAAAACTATAGGGGAGGCTGTAGTGCCTTCACTGTATAAAAAAATGACACAGGAACTTTATAGATTCTTTAAAATGGCCAACAGCTTTGTACGTAGGACTACGGAGACGCACAAGGTAGAACAGGAATAGTCTTAACTCACATGCACGGAAGATTTTTGTGTGTAAACAGATTCTCGTTGTAGATGACGACCCTTTTCAGCGGCGGATTGCAGAAAAATATCTGACAAGCCGAGGTTTTCAAGTATCTACCGTAAGCAGTGCCCAGGAGGGGTTGCTATTTCTTGAAACTCACCCTGAGTTGATACAAGCCATTGTGACGGACATCAGTATGCCGGACATGGATGGCTTCGCTTTTAGTCGGTCTTTGCAAGAAATTTACGGTCCCAAAGCACCTCCTATTGTCTTTATCTCAAGCCATGCGGATGTGCAAAATCGTGTGCAGAGCTACAAGAGTGGAGGTGAATACTTCCTGGCCAAACCCTGGGACCCTGATGAGTTGATGGCCGTGTTACTCACCTTGACTCGCAGCCGCGATCCGGGGGAGCCTGAGGACTCTTAGAATGGAGCTTGGGGTCTGCGGTTTGCCATTTGAGTGGGCTGGCTTTTGAGGAATTCCAGGAATTCTGCTAGTTCTTCTTCGTCTAACTGCTGACGGGAGCGCTTCCCAAAGGTTCTTTGTAGGTAGTCTTGCCCCTGTTTCGCCATCCAACCAATGCGCTTCATCTCAACATTGGTTTGGGCTATTAGTTCAGAGAGATCTATCGAGACGGATGGCTCTGTAAATGCCTCTGTATAGTTTTTGTTCAATCGTGGCGGAGTAGGATCTAGGGTCCCGCTGAGATCAAGATTATCCAATTCTTCGCTAAGGGAAAGGGAAGGTCCAACCTCCGCTCCCCTCAAGGAGCCATTCAAAGACCTACGGGGACGCTCCACCTCGATCATTCTTTCTGAGGACAGCGGTTCTGGGCTCCAGCTAGTTCGCGTCCGGGCTTGAGTGGCAAGATGCTCGAAAGCACGCTCAATGGCTCGTTCTTCAGCCTCTTCTAAGTCTGCTGCTGCCGCAAGGCCGGTAGCCAAAATAGTGCGGTCATCCACCCGTATTTCTGCACGCACCACAAAAAGGCCCTGCTCGACTCTTAGCAGGTCGGTAAGAATACCGCCAGTAGGATAGCGCTCTCGAAAGGTATGGACCACGGTTGGCCCTGAAGCATAGGTGCCCCAATTTTACCACC
>CASBPW010000167.1 GCA_949127685.1 Candidatus Sivonenia alaskensis PMM_0068
CCGACAACGAGGATGGTCATAGTATTTCCAAATGCTTTTTTTATCTTGACACCGTATCTAGGAACCGGCCCCTTGGTGGAATCGAGCTTTTAGGATCTATAGCCACCAAAAACAGCAAAGCCGTAGTATTTCCACAAAATATCGACCGTGCTGAATTGTGCTTTGGACAGGAAATCCAAGTGCATGGATAACGGAGCCAAATGGTCATGGCTGGAATGACCATGGGTAGTCCCTCGGTTCATCTTGGCCCGGATTTCTTCTAGCGCGATCGGCTGTTCCCGAATCCAGCCATTCCGCGCTTCTTCATAGACCGCTGCCAGGGCCTCTGCTTCCGGTAAAACAGGGTCGGCATTCCAAAAACAACCATCTTGGTGGAGACGATCGTGAATCCGCTCAAACAATTTAAATTTCAGTTCATCTCGAAGATGGTGAATTGCTAAGGAGGAGATACAAGCATCTAAGGGACTTTCTACTCCAGCGAACAATCCGCTCTCCGCCCAGTTTCCAAAATCTGCTTCTATCCAGGAAACCCGTCCCACCAATCCTAAGTGCTCTAGCTTATGCCGGGCAAACTGAAGCATCCTCGACGAGTAATCGACCGCATAGACTTGAGCGTTAGGGCAATGCTGGAGGATTTTGACCGTCAGTTCTCCCGTGCCACAACCTAACTCCAAGATTTGCCGAGAATCGGCAGGAACTGCCTGGACAAGGGCATGGAGCATTTCGTCGTAGTGAGGGACAAGGGCTCGGATCCCTGAGTCGAAATCAGCGGTATCTGCAAAAACTTCGCCTGGGTAATTTTCCGAATTATTCATGAATTAGCCAAATAATCGAAAATAAGGATAGCGCAGGGGAGGGCCGGGTTCTTTCTCAAGTTCGAAGTTAATCACATTCCAGGGAGAATGTTCCTTTGCTGGCAAGGGCGATTCCGGGTCCAATGGCTCCTCGGACGTCTCCGGACTAAATTCGACAGGCAGGCCATAGAGACGATAACCACTTTCCTCTTTGCGCCAGCCGCCAGCCCGCTCTAAATAAGACCAGATCAAGTCCCGATAGCGGCGAGCAATGATCAGTTTTATGGCGCGATACCCTTGGGTATGCAAACGGTCTAGCTCCTCATGAATTTCGAAGCGAATGCCATCAGGATGAGTGTGTTGGCGATACCATTCCTCGTTCCAGAGCCGCCAGGACCGCTCGGATTGCAGATGGACCAGGTGCTCGGTATTGGGGTCTGCTTCAAAAGCGCCATGCCGTGGGCACAGGTAAGTATCGGTGAGGGTGAGGGCCTGAATATTTTGGCGACAGTGGGGGCAGCGAATCTCAGGGCCAAAAATAGGGTTGTAGTGCACGGGCTGATACATATCCAATCCGCATGTTGAGCCCATTATATCCATCGCACACAAAGCTATCCGGATAGGGCGTGTTGAAGTTAAGAAAGCGAAATATGCATCAGATCCCACAGTTTATGAAAAAATCGTTACAGTACGTTTTGAGAGATCGTGTGACGCAAGCAACTTTAGGGACCCCTGAGCGTTCGTTTAATTGGGTAACTGCTGGCTTTTTTCTTCTGATCCACGCTGGTGCCCTCTTCGCCCCCTTTACTTTTTCTTGGTCTGCTCTGGGCCTAATGTTATTTCTCCACTGGTTTTGTGGTTGCTTGGGCGTCACCTTGGCCTATCATCGGCTTTTCACCCACCGAAGTTTCAATGTTCCTAAACCCCTCGAATATTTATTGGCCTTCATAGGCACCCTTAATCTGGAAGGAGGCCCCATTTTTTGGGCTTCCTGGCACCGCCGCCACCATGCCTACTCCGATACAAGCAAAGATCCCCACGATTCCAATCAAGGCTTTATGTGGGCGCACATGGGCTGGATGCTCTACTCCTATCCCGAATGGGACGGCTTCGAGAACTATTCTCGCAATGTCCCTGATTTGGCCAAAGACCCGGTTCATCGTTTCCTCGACCGCTACTTTCTTCTGCCTACCATCGCTTTAGGGTTTTTGCTCTATGCGATGGGCGGATGGTCTTTTCTGGTGTGGGGCATATTCATGCGCATCATCTTCGTTTGGCACACCACCTGGCTTGTGAATTCTGCGACCCATATTTGGGGCTATGAGAACTTCAAGGTCAAAGACCATTCCAAGAATCTTTGGTGGGTGGCGCTCCTGACCTATGGCGAAGGCTGGCACAATAACCACCATGCGCAAGCACGCTCTGCTCAGGCTGGAGTAATGTGGTGGGAAATAGATGTAACCTTTTGGGTAATTTGGATCTTAGAGAAACTAGGATTGGCTACCGATGTTCAGCGGACTACCCGTCCAGTTAAATAATCCCCATTTGCAGGTTTCATCGTGGTGAATGTTGCGCTACTGGGCTTAGGAACGGTTGGCTCTGGAGTGGTCAATATTTTTCAGGACCCCGAAGGCCGAGACCCTCTTTTGAAGGAAGTTAATTTGGTTGGAGTCGGGGTGAGGTCCAAAACCAAACCTCGCCCCAATTCAAAAATTGCTCCTGCTCTGTTGACAGAAGATAGCTTTGCGCTGGTACAAGACCCCCGCGTAGAAGTGGTCATTGAGGTGGTGGGTAGTGTAGATATTCCCCTAAAGCTAATCCGCACCGCCTTAAAAGCAGGCAAACACGTAGTTACTGCCAATAAAGCGCTGATGGCTCGCCATGGCACAGAACTCTTAGCCTTAGCCCAAAGCCAGGGGGTTCATCTGCGTTATGAGGCCGCTGTAGGCGGTGGCATTCCCCTTATTCAGCCCCTCCATCAATGTTTAGGGGCCAATCGGGTCTCTTCCTTGTTGGGCATTGTCAATGGCACCACTAACTATATTCTGACCAAAATGACTCAGGAAGGACGCTCCTACGCTTCCGTACTGGCGGAGGCCCAACACTTGGGCTTTGCCGAAGCCAATCCTGCTGCGGATGTGGAAGGTTACGATGCCCAAGAGAAACTAGCGATCCTGGCAAGCATCATCTTCCGTAACCAGTTGATTCCCCTAGATTCTATTCCGCGCAAGGGGATCACGGGGATCAGCGATGTCGATATTCGCTATGCTGCCGAACTAGGCTATGCGATCAAATTGGTGGCTGTAGCAAACCGCACCAAGGAAGGCCTTTTAGATTTACGGGTCCATCCAGCCCTAGTCCCCTATACACATCCTTTAAGCAAGGTGGATAACGCCTTCAATGCCGTACTCATAGAGGCAGACCCCGTAGGACAGATTATGTTCTACGGTCCTGGAGCAGGGGCAGGTCCTACGGCCAGTGCCGTTGTAGCAGACCTGATCAATATTTTGAGCGTCCCAGATAGTCCTATGGACGGGGACTTCACCGCCACTTATCCACTTCTGCCCATTGATGATGTGGAAACCCGTTTCTACTGCCGTCTAAAAGCCAAAGACGATCTTGGGGTGATTGGTCATTTGGGACAAGCTTTCGGGGATTCAGCTGTCAGCCTGGAATCCATTGTTCAGAAAGCAGTGCACGGACCAGACCAGCTTGCAGAACTGGTTATTATCACGCATCAGGTTCAAACCAAATGCTTTAATGAGGCCATCCAAAAGATACAGAAGCTCAGTTCGATCGCGTCGGTAGACTTAGCCTTGCGGGTACTTGGTTCAGGGTAAAAGAGATGACCCTGTATCATCGAATCAGTTTGATCTCTGTGCGCTGATTCACAAAAGAAGTAGGCGGAATATTAGGCAAAGGTTTGCTAGAACCATAACCGACAGCACTGAAGCGGCCACGGGGGTAGCCCTTGGATACAAAAAAGTTGACCACTGCATTGGCTCTGGCTTGGGAAAGAATCTGATTGGCCCTAGGGTCACCGAACTTAGAAGTGTGCCCAGCCACCAGAACCCTAAGTCCTGGAAAATCATCCAGGGTCGAACGGAAGCGCTCCAGAACCTGCACACTTCCTGGGGTGAGGCTAGCAGAATCGGTGGCGAACTTGACTTTGTCAATCCGCAAAGAACCAACCACAGGACGCGCTGTTGCTTGCTTGGCGGGTAAGGGAGCAAACTGATCGGGTTTCTGTGAGTTTTTAACAGGGGCAACTAGACTTGGATCGAGTGAAGCAATGGCACCTCGGCGTTGCTCATCAGCTTTTGTGTAGACCAAAAGCGGCTGTGGGTCTAGCAGTTCTTGTTTACCGTTCGCTCTAACAATTTCCGCGATGACTAGTTTCCGCTGTTCAAATAAGCCACCTTGGAACCAAATACGATTGGATTCTTCACAAGGAACAAAGTTGATACCCTGAGATAGTTCAGCTAACTCTTGGCCTGAGACTTTACTGTCTATGCCAATAGCCTTCTGCAGTTCATCGGGCCGGCTGACATAGTACTGCATGGCCTGACAGTAGGCTGAGACAAACTTTTGTACGATCACAGGATCCGCTTTCTTGGAAGCAAGCAGTACATCGAGAATGACGTTTTTGGCATCAGCACTCGTC
>CASBPW010000168.1 GCA_949127685.1 Candidatus Sivonenia alaskensis PMM_0068
ATACCGCGGAAGGCTTCTGGGACAGTTTCACAGTCAGGAGATATGTAGAGCCCTGGTTCTACGGTTAACAAATTGCCTGGGGCCAGTTTGTGCCATTCCTGCTCAGAAATCTTGTACGCGCCCACATCGTGGACATCCAGACCCAGCCAATGGCCAGTCCGATGCATGTAAAACTCTCGGTACTTGCCTTCTTCAATAAGCTGGTCTACGGAGCCAGTGAGCAATCCTAAATCCAGCAAGCCTTCCGTGAGGACTCGGACCGCTCGCAGGTGGGCGCTTTCGTAGGCATGACCGACCTGAACTTCTTGGATCGCTGCTTTTTGGGCGTCTAGGACTACTTCATAGACCGCTTTTTGTTCTGGGCTGAATCGTCCGCTTACAGGGAAAGTACGGGTAATGTCTGCGTTATAGTAGCCATAGGAGCATCCTGCATCGATCAACAAGAGTTCTCCCGCTTCCAGCTTCTTCTTGTTTTCGATGTAGTGGAGGATGCAGGCATTGCCCCCAGCCGCCACAATCGAAGGATAAGCGGGTCCTTGCGCCCCATTTTTACGGAAGATATATTCCATCAGGGCTTGGATTTCATACTCATAAACCCCTGGCTTTGCCAATGCCCGTGCTTGCTGATGAGCTTCTGCACTAATGGCAATGGCCCGCTCAATCAGCGTCAATTCCTCTGGGTCCTTGTATAAACGCAAGTCATGGATAATCATTCCGGGATCGTCCATCCCGGTCGGGCCTTTCCCCGTGCGTACGCGATTGCGTTGGAAGTGGTCTAACCACTTGAGCATCCGCTGGTTAAATGCTTCATCCCGACCCAATTTAGTGTAAATCCTACTCGCTTCTTTGAGATAGTCGGGTAAGTGCTGATCCACTTCTTCGACGGAATAGGCTACATCGGCACCAAAACGTTCGGTCGCTCCTTCTACTCCGGCTCGAAGGCCATGCCAGATTTCCTGTTCTCGGATACGCGGCCGTACAAATAGGACATATTGATGTTCTGGATGGTGAGGCGCAAAGACTGCTAAGGCACCCGGTTCATCAAAACCAGTCAGATAGTAAAAATCACTATCTTGGCGAAAGGGAAATTCAACATCGCTGTGATGGACTTGTGGGGGAGCGCTAGCCAGGACGGCGACGCCATCTCCTAGAGCCTTCAGAAAACGTTGACGGCGACGCTGATACACATCCATAAAGTGAGCTTAATACAGGTTTTTCTATCGTAGGACCGGAAGGCACAAGCTACAACTTTCTGTTGATTTTCTGTGATCGACCACTGCTTTTGAAAATATTGAGCCACAATGAGTAAAGGTTCCATATATCGCCATGTGGGTTGTCATTCTAGAAAAGCAAGTCATTCGCTCAGATGTTGTCTGCAGCTCGTGTCTTTTGGCTAATTCTCAGGGACATCCCCGTTACGATAATGGACGTTTGCGTTGTGGCAGAATATCGCAAACGTTGCCAGAATCGGCTTCTCAGTACCAATGTACGATGGGATTCCGACTTGCCCAAACTCTAGAATCGACAGGAGAGCCTTCATGACGTGGCGCGGTAGTGCTACCTTACAAGACCGAATCTTTGGCAGCTTGATCTATGTTCTGCCCCTCGGAGATGCGGTTCTATATGGTGGAAACCTACTAGGTCAGTTTGGCCTTAGTAGCATATTTAATTTTCTGGCTCCTTTAGCAGCTCTGAACAGTGGCTTCGGTGGTCTGATTCTCTTTTTTGCGCTCTTTATTCTTGTGATTAACAACCCGAATATTCCACACTTTATCCGGTTTAACGTATTTCAAGCCTTACTGCTGATGATCGCTACAACCCTCTATTCCCTGGTGTTTGGAGTGTTGTTTAACATGTTTGGTCAAGTTCCTGACCTGGGCTCTTTCGTGGTCCTGCTCAAGCAAACTTTGAATAACACCGTATTTCTGGCGGTGACCGCTGCCTGTTTCTATAGCATCTTCAAGAGTTTCAGCGGGAAGTATGCGGACATCCCTAAGTTATCTGATCTGGTTTATTCCCAAGTCCGCTAGTACCGGAACCGATTAATCTGGAAGAAAGCTTTCTTGAGGAGTCATGGCAGTTTTTGAAGGTAGATTAGACCGCACTAAGGATTTACGTTTTGCGATTGTAACCGCCCGCTTCAATGACCTGATTACAGACAAGCTATTAAATGCCTGTAAGGACTCTCTCAAGCGCCATGGCCTGGATGTGAGTGATGAATCCGAGCAAGTAGATTATGCTTGGGTCCCAGGATGTTTTGACATGCCGGTGGTTGCTTATCGGATGGCGTTGACGCGACGTTATGACGCGATTATTTGTCTGGGAGCGGTGATTAAAGGGCAGACGCCCCATTTCGATTATGTTTCCAAGAAAGTCTCTGACGGGATCGCCCAAGTGATGATGCAGACGGGAGTACCGGTAGTCTTTGGCGTATTGACTACGGATACGATGCAGCAAGCCTTAGAACGCGCTGGCATTAAGGAAAATAAAGGCTGGTCCTTCGGTATGGATGCGATTGAGATGGCGAGTCTTGTGAAAACCCTGCCTCCCCTCAACTTGGGGGATACTTCATCGCTGATGACCTCAGAAGGCAAACTCCTGCCTGACCGCCCGAGCTTTTGAGCTTGTCTGTCCTTGTGCCATCCGTAAAAGTGTCCCTTCCGGTTGCTGCTAAAGACCTGGAGTTGCTACGCTGAGACAACGAGTCAACCTTTACCCGTGCCATGAATCCCTACGCTGCTGCGGTCTCCCTTCTAAAAGGTCCTGCAAATACCAAGGCTATGCCTGCCCCTTCCCAGTTTTCTCCCTGGCTGATGTCCTTGGCC
>CASBPW010000169.1 GCA_949127685.1 Candidatus Sivonenia alaskensis PMM_0068
CTCGGTAACAGAATAAATGACCGCATCGAGAAAGGCTAGAATAGTTACTGAGCATGGGATAGAGGGTCTTTTTGTGAAAGCGGTGGAATTAACAGATTAGATGTCCGAAAATTGGTGCAACAAATTAACACAATATTTGTCCGCTTGATGAGATAAAGTTGCTGAGGCTGATGATAGTAGGATCGGCAGTAAGCATGACTGAGGTGGTCGAATTAGAGGTAACAGGGCCAGATGAAGCTGTAATTGCCCCGAGTTTGATCGAGGAAATAGATGGGGAGGAGGTCAATGAATTGATGCGCTCGTCGAGTGAAGCTGAGCGTGAGCGGTTGGCAGTTTTACAAGAATTATTAGGGTCAGCGGATCTCTGCGATTATGGGAAACGGCAGCAAGCGGTAGCGCAAAAGCTAGGGATTACGGTTCGCAGTGTGCGCCGCCTGGTGCGGCAGTTACGGGAGGAGGGTATGGTCAGCGTGATCCGGCGATCGCGTTCGGATCGAGGAGAAGCCCGCATCGGTGAAGAATGGCGGAAGTTTATCGTAAAAACCTATCGAGATGGCAATCGAGGAAGTCGTCGGATGAGTCCGGCGCAAGTAGCGGTGCGAGTGAAGGTGCGGGCGCAAGAACTAGGGACAGAAGGGTATCCGAGCCACATGACGGTGTATCGTATCTTGAAGCCGTTGATTGAGCGGGGGCAGCGTCAGAAGCGGTCGTTGGGATGGCGAGGGGAGCGGCTGATGCTCAAGACCCGCGAGGGGATAGAGATTGGGATCGAATGGTCTAACCAGGTGTGGCAAGTGGATCACACGCAAGTAGACGTACTGTTGGTGGATCAAGCGGGAGAACGGTTAGGTAGACCATGGTTAAGCACGGTTGTGGATACCTATTCGCGCTGCATCATGGGAATGCATCTGGGCTTCGACGCGCCCAGCGCGGCGGTGGTGTGTTTAGCTTTGCGCCATGGGATATTGCCTAAGCAGTACAGCAGTGCCTATGAGTTGAAACAGAGTTGGGGCACCTATGGGTTGCCGCAGTATGTGTACACCGATGGCGGCAAAGATTTTCGCTCACAGCACCTGGAACAAGTGGCAACCGAGTTAGGTATCGTGTTGTGTTTGCGTCGCAAGCCCTCAGATGGTGGCATTGTGGAGCGACCGTTTGGCACATTGAACACCCAGTTCTTTTCCACGTTACCGGGGTATGTGAGCAGCGAGGTTTCTACGAGATCGCCGAAAGCCGAGTCCGAAGCCTGTCTGACGCTACTGCAATTAGAGCAACTGTTGGTGCGCTATCTCGTAGACCATTACAACCAGGCTGTCGATGCGCGCATGGGCAACCAGAGCCGCATGGCTCGATGGGAAGCGGGACGGATTACTCAGTTGCGGCTACTGGGCGATCGCGAGTTGGACCTTTGTTTGATGCGGCGAGATCGGCGCACGGTCTATCGCAGTGGCTACCTTCAGTTTGCCAACCTGACCTATCAAGGGGAGCATCTTGCCGCCTATGCTGGAGAATCCGTCATCATTCGCTACAATCCGCGAGATATCACGACCATTTACATTTATCAGTTGCAGGACTCGAAAGAAAGCTTTCTTACGCGTGCCCATGCGCAAGGATGGGAAACCGAAACCCTGTCTTATCGAGAGGCGCAAGCGATTAGCCAACGTCGGCGAGCAGCAGGCAAAGCAATTGATAATCGCTCTATGCTCGAAGAGGTACGAGATCGCGATGAGATGGTTAAGAAACTGCAACGGCAAAAGAAGAAAAATCAGCATGCTGATGTCCTTAAAAATTCAACACCTTCGGATACTGTTGTAATCCAGCAAGAGGTACAGCCTAGAGAATCAGAAATACAGTCTGTTTCAAAACCCGCAGAGCCCATCGCGGAGTTAGAAGTTGAGACGGTGAAGCCGAAAAAGCCTGTGCCGTATGTGCGGGTCTATGACTATGAACAACTGAAACGGGAGGCAGACTTGTTGTGAAGCAGGATGAACTTGAAATTATTGTTCCGTCTGTCGATTGCCGAATTGAGGCTGAAGCCCAACGTCACATCGAACGCCTCCAACGTCACTGCATGGTGGAACTCGAAGCCGTGCAGCAGTTTCATGCCTGGTTAGATGATAAACGGCACTGTCGGCAAGCTTGTCGGGTGATTGGCGATTCACGCACCGGCAAAACATTCGCCTGCGATGCCTATCGACTGAAGTATGCGCCGAAACACCCAAATGGGGATGCGCCGGTTGTGCCGGTGATCTACTGGCACGCAACCACCGAAACAGGACAACGCGATTTGTTTGTAGGGCTGTTGGAGCATTTGAAATATCGCGTCACCAACGGCACGATCTCCGAGCTGCGTGAGCGCGTCTACCGTCTGCTCAAAGCTTGTCAGGTTGAGATGATTATCCTGGATGAAGCCCATCGCTTCCGGCCCAAAACGCTCTCAGAGATTCAGGATGTCTTTGAGCTGGGTATCTCCGTCGTTCTGGTGGGAACCGATCGCCTGGATACGCTTGTCCGTCGGGATGAGCAGGTGCATTATCGCTTCATGGCGTGCCATCGGTTTCACCGCTTCGATAGTCAAGCTTTAGAAGACACCACCGCCATCTGGGAAGAATACGTGCTGAAATTGCCGCAGCCGTCGAACCTGACCAGCGCTCCCATGCAGAAGATTCTTGGAGCGACGACGCGTGGTTATCTGGGAGCGCTAGATGAAATCTTGCGGAATGCGGCAAGGCGGGCCTTGCAGAGTGGACAATCTCACATTGAGGTATCGCTGTTGAACCAAGTGGCCCTGGAGTATAAGTGATGCACGCTGAAAGCTGGGTGTATCCAGTGAACGCCCATTCTGGAGAAAGCCTGGGGCATTTTCTAGGACGCTTCCGCCGTGCCAACGAGCTGAGCCACAAAGCGATAGCAGACCACTTAGGCGTGCAGGTGGCGTGGGTGCAGGCATGGGAAACCCCCTCCCGACGACGTAATCCCACAGAGCTTCAATGTATTGCCTTATCGAAGCTGGTCGAGGTTGACGCCAAGCAACTAGCAAAAATGGTGCCGCCCCCTCGCTTGCATCTGCAAACGCGCCTCTGTGCCGTGTGTTATGCCGAAACGCCAGTCCATCGAACGGCCTGGCAGAGAGCCGGAAAATCCGTGTGTGACCGCCATCCCCTGCGGCTATTGTCCGCGTGTCCGGTGTGTAAAACAGATTTTCGTACCCCCGCGTTGTGGGACGATGAGCGCTGTGAGCAGTGCGGCTTAGCCTTCAGCCAAATGCACTCATATCAGTTATCGAGTGAACAATCGCCAGAGCCAGAGCTAGGCGGTGGTCAATAGCAGCTTAATGGCCCAAGTAATTTCTCTGCCGCCAACAGGTTCATGAGTCTGTTGAAACTGTCGTTTGAGTTGTTTGAGCAGATCTTCTTGCTCAACAATGTTGTCAGAATAAGCCCACTGACCGGGAGTAAGCTTGCGGAAGATCGTGGCCTGCTCAAGCGCAATCTTGTCGGTATTGAGGGCAAGGCAAGCCGCGAAGAAAGCGGGTCGTAAGGCTTCAATCTGCTCTTCAAGGACTTGCAACTGAATTCGCAACTCAATCATGGCATCTAAAATTTCAGTTGGGTTGAGCAGGGTAGTAGCCTCAGCGTCAGGAGCGTTTAGTCCGGCTGGCAGATCTAAAGTCATAGATTCCCCAAAGTTCTAGCTGGTTTATCAAGAGCTTAAGCTGCCAGAATTGTGTGAATCAAGAAGAAATTTAAGCGACGCTGCTCGGACCCTGCCGTGTTTTAAGCTATCTTCGCGCTGGAGAGCGATCGAGATAGGGGGAGCGGCCATCTTTTCCGGAATTCACAAGACCTGATAGAGAACTCTCTAGCCTTCCTGCCAGGCGGCTTATTAGCTGGCGACTACAGCCACCCTCATAGGTGGCCGTAGACCGTGCGAAGCAGCAAGCTAGAGCGGTGAGAGGATATCAATATCCTTACCTATATCCATATCCATACTTAAATGATATCCAACCCAATTTATAATAGCCATATCCAATCCGCAGGAATGTCTTATGCGTATGGGCTAATAAATTGGATAGCTAATTATTAAATACCCATACTTTTTAGATTGGATATGAGTGCACGGGAACAAAGCAAAAGCCTACAGCCCATACACAGAAAGAGATACAGCACATTCAAGGTGTGGGGGATCACCACCTATCTAATCCAATTCACA
>CASBPW010000170.1 GCA_949127685.1 Candidatus Sivonenia alaskensis PMM_0068
ATGCAGGATATTGCTATCCTGACCGGCGGACAGCTTATTTCTGAAGAAATCGGCTTGAAATTGGACAGCATCACCCTCGATGACTTGGGTTCTGCCCGCAAGGTGACAATCACCAAGGACAAAACCACGATTGTGGCGGGTACGGAAAATCAAGATGCTGTACAAAAGCGGGTTTCTCAAATCCGTCAGCAGATTGAAGAATCTGATTCTGATTTCGACCGTGAAAAACTCCAAGAGCGTCTGGCCAAACTGGCTGGTGGTGTAGCCGTCATCAAAGTAGGTGCGGCTACAGAAACTGAGCTGAAAGACCGTAAGTTACGTTTGGAAGATGCTCTGAACGCGACCCGTGCTGCGGTGGAAGAAGGAATTGTTCCTGGTGGTGGAACAACCTTGCTCCATCTGACCAAGAAAATTGCTGAAATCAAAGCCTCTCTTCCTCTTGAGGAGCAGTTGGGTGCGGATATTATCGGCAAGTCTTTGGAATCTCCGGTTCGTCAGATTGCTGAGAACGCTGGTTTGGAAGGCTCTGTCATTGTCGAGAAGGTGAGAGATAAAGAATTCTCCATCGGCTTTGATGCCTTGGGCGGTGAGTTCGTCAACATGCTAGAAAAAGGTATTGTCGACCCCGCTAAAGTAGTCCGTTCTACCCTGCAGAATGCTTCCAGTATCGCTTCTATGGTCATCACCACCGAAGCGCTGGTTGTAGAGAAGCCTGAAAAGGGTGGCGGTGGCGCTCCTGATATGGGCGGCATGGGTGGTATGGGCGGCATGGGTGGTATGGGCGGCATGGGTGGTATGGGCGGCATGATGTAGGCCCCTAACCTCACTTTGATTAAAAATGTCTCCATCCTGCGGGGTGGAGGCTTTTTTTCTCAGTATTTTGCTCAACAAGCTCTCCGCTATTTAGTGGACTGGAGTTTCCTGAATAGATAAAGTGACTCTGGTTTGGGTATAGCTACAATTGGAAACTGCACAACCTCATGGATTGACCTCAAGTTGGAAATGCTTGTGAATACCTCGTGGGTAGAAGAAACCCTCAATAAGCTCTCACTCGAAGCACTCATTGGTCAGTTATTCGTGGTGCGGACCGGAGGATATCTCCTAGACCATCAGAACCAATACCCTGACCGAGAGCTCAATACACCCCAGCTCATCCAAGCTTTGGAACTAGGCGTTGGAGGCATTCTTATCTTTGGCGGGGCGGTGGGGGATACAGCCCTGAAAATTCAATGGCTACAGAAACGCAGTCAGGTTCCACTGCTGGTTTGCGCTGACTTGGAAGGAGGCTTGGGCGAACAGGTCCAAGGTGGCAGTGAACTCTCTGCGGCGATGGGATTGGGGGCTATGGGCTCGTTGGCGTTGGTGGAACAGGCTGCCTATGTGACGGGCATTGAAGCTAAAGCGATTGGGATTAATTGGGTACTCGGTCCCGTGGCGGATGTGAATAGTAATCCCCATAACCCCGTGATTGGGGCACGGTCCTTTGGGGCTGACGCTGAGCATGTAGCCGATTGCGTCACGGCCTATTTGAAGGGACTGCACAGAGCGAAGGTGCTGGGAACCGTTAAACATTTTCCAGGCCACGGAGACACCGATTTAGACTCTCACTTGGACTTGCCCCCCGTACAGCGGACCTTCGAACAATTGGATACAACCGACTGGGTGCCCTTTAAAAAAGCTGTTGCCGAAGGTACCGATGGCATTATGAGCGGCCATCTGACCTTTCCTCTGATCCCAGAATCAAACACACTACCTGCTACATTTTCACCATATTTTTTAACAGAGGTCTTGCGCAAACAATGGTTCTACGATGGTTTGATTGTCACCGACGCCTTGACCATGCAGGCGATTACAGACCGTTACAATTCGGCAGAAGCGTCTCTGCGTGCTTTCAAAGCTGGTGCGGATATCTTACTGATGCCCCAAGTATTTCCTGAAGCCCACCAAAGAATGTGTAAAGCATTGCGTGCTGGAGAAATCAGTATCGGACGAGTGAAAGCGTCCGTGCGCCGCATCCTAGAGGCTAAATCAAAAGTCGGCGCCCCTAGCCAAGAGCCACTCTTAGATAGCATTCTCCTTCATGTAAGCATCCCTGAACATAGAGCCCTGGCACAAACTACTGCTCAGAAAAGTATCTGTCGGCTGAATGACGTAGCGTTGCCAGATCTGGCTAGTTGGAAGAAACGGGTGAATATTGTCGTAGTGGATAGCCGTTTCAATTCTCCCTGGAATGAAGACAGCCCGATGCTGACTTGGTCTGCGCCTGACACCACTCTTAGAAACTTTTTGATAGACCCTAACCTATCTATTCAACGCTTTAATCTTATCGAAGAAGCCTGTAAAAATGCAGACGGTGTTTTGATTCATATTCTGTTAGAAACAGGACCTTATGCAGGGCGTTCCGGCCTGCCTCGTTCTTTAATGAAATTTTTCCAGCGTCTACTTCCTCCCCGGATCTACATCAGCTATACCAGTCCCTATCTATTGATCGATTTGCCCTCTAGTTTTCCAGCCATTGCCGTATTTGGTCAGAATGCCATACACCAAGAAGCTGTTTTGGCTGCCCTCAATGGTGAAACAGAACTCCAAGAACATCATTCTTTCTGGTTGTCTAAAGCACCCCCAAGGTAAAAACTCTCCCCTAACTTCTCTGTGCAGGCAGAGAGGGGAACAAGAAGCAATATTTTCTGTTTTCGCACTCCTCCTCGCCGTTTACGAAGACGCCGATTAGACGGTTGGGGGGAGAGGTTCTCTATTCAAGAGCAGTGATCCTCCTCTAAGAGTTGGGTAGCTTAAGGGAAGAAGCATCTGGCATTTTCTCTATGAGCACCGGCGATTCTCCCAAATTTCCATTTCGTTCAATCCCGCAGGACATTGAGCGTCCTGGGTCTGCTGGTGATCTCACTCGGGTTCCGCCGCCCCCTCCTGCCCCTCCTCGTCGACCCTTAACAGAGAAATCGTCCATTCCTTTCGAGACGGCACCTCCCCCTCCTCCCGTGAGAGAGCGTTCCCTACAGCAGCCCTATGCCGCGCCCATACCTACTGCGGAGCCTATGGTGCCACCCAGTATTAGTCAGGCTCCCTTCGTGAGACCTGTAGACGAGGTGAACACAGAACGGGACCGCATCCATGAATTAGCAAATGCTCTAGAGCCTTTCGAAAATGCTGCTGAAGAACTCATAGTTTTAGGAATTGAATCCTCGAACGAGCTGACCTTCGATACTCCTCCCATAACCAAATCGCATGCCGCCGACCT
Source organism: Candidatus Sivonenia alaskensis PMM_0068 (assembly GCA_949127685.1). Lineage (GTDB taxonomy): Bacteria > Cyanobacteriota > Cyanobacteriia > Gloeobacterales > PMM-0068 > Sivonenia > Sivonenia alaskensis. The sequence goes on from CASBPW010000170.1 coordinate 3,257, forward strand.
TGAGGAACTCATTCGTGAGGCTCAGGCCTATCGGGTGTCTGATATTCACCTAGGCGTTCAAGAAAGACCTCGTTTTCGCCGTCGGGGGCAAATGGAATATACTGCCTATCCCCCCACGACTGATGAAGTATTTTTCGGGTGGTGGCAAGACGTATTGACCCCTGAGCAAATTGCTGAATTTAAGCGGACCAAAGAATTAGATACTGCCATCTTCTATCCAGGATTTGCCCGCTGTCGGGTCAATCTCTTTCAAAGCTTGCACGGACCATCTGCTGTAATGCGTCTAATTGACCTAGAAATACCTTCGATGGAGGAGCTCCAGCTGCCTGAAGCGCTGAAAACGATTGCAGAACAGCACAAAGGATTGGTCCTGGTGACTGGACCAACAGGGTCTGGAAAATCCACAACCTTGGCTGCGATGATCCGCCACCTGAATGAAAATCACTGCAAGCACATCATCTCTATCGAAGACCCGATTGAATATGTGCATACTTCGATTCGTTCTCTGATCCGTCAGCGGGAAGTCGGAATGCATACGCTGGAATTTGAAAATGCACTGCGGGCTTCTCTGCGGGAAGACCCCGATATTATTCTGATTGGGGAAA
>CASBPW010000171.1 GCA_949127685.1 Candidatus Sivonenia alaskensis PMM_0068
AGAACAGCACGAGGTCACAAGCTTCGCATTTCAGAAAATACTTCTTCTTCATTTTTTGAGAAGGAATTTTAGCCATAGGTTTCGTGCAACTCGAGCAACGCACCCTGGATAATTCTGCGGGCACTTCTGAAGACCGGGACTTTCTGGGTAGTGCTACCACTTGTTGCTTTGCCCGAGCCAAAGCTGGGTCCAGGTAGGTTTCATTCCAGTGAATTAACCATCGCTCCCAAGCTTCTTTGCCCTCAGATATCCGGTCCAACGTGGACTCCATCTGTGCCGTAAATTCAGCATCAACCAATCCAGGGAAGTATTCGGCCAAGAGGCTATCTGCTTGCGAGCCTAATTCGGTGGGAACCAGCACTTTCCCCTTAAGTGAGACATACCCTCGCTCCAGCAGGGTCTTGCCTGCGACAGCATAGGTAGAAGGCCTCCCTATCCCTTTGCGATCCATCTGTTGTACAAGTTTGGGTTCTGAATAACGAGAGGGGGGCTGAGTCTGTTTTTTCTCCCAAGCTGCATTGTGCAGCAAGAGGGGTTGCCCTTGACGGACTGCGGGCAAACTCAGCTCCTGCGCTAAATCATCCCAATAACGGGTATAGCCAGCAAATTCTATAGCCATTCCCCGTGCTTCCCAGGTCACATCTCCTGAGCGGGTGAGAATGCGGGTCTTGCGCAAACGAGCGGAAGCGACCAAACTTGCCACAGCTCGCCGCCAAATTAAGGAGTAGACTGCGTGCTGCTCTTCTGTTAAAAGGGATTGCAGTTGTTTGGGTGTCAAGTTCACATCGCAGGGACGAATTGCCTCGTGGGCTCCCTGGGTACCGGCTTTATTGCGATGAGCGGTACCTTTGCGCGGGGGAAGATTTTTGGGATCATGCTGTTCGAGCCATGCGCGCGTAGCTTCTACAAATTCGGAAGCCAGGGACACGCTATCCGTGCGCATATAGGTGATCAGGCCCTTGGGACCATCTCCTAAGTCAACTCCTTGGTAGAGCTTTTCGGCGATTTCCATCGTCCGTTCTGGCTTATATCCCAACTTGGCTCCCGCTACCTGCTGCAGACTGCTCGTGATCAGGGGCGGTGGGGGAGCTTTTGGCGTTATCTTTCCCTCCACCTGCATCACTTGATGACTTTGACTACGCGCCAAACGGACCAATCGTTCAGCCTCTTCCTGACTTAAGACCCTTGTCGATTCGGAGGTCTGACTGAGTTTTACTTCGGTGGTGTCATCGGGCTCATCCTCAGAGGCGATGCGCTCTTGAGCATCCTGTTTAAAGTAGGCCCGCCAGGATTGTTCACCCTCTAGGTAATCAACCCAGACGCTCCAATAGGTTTGCGGTTTAAATTCCTGAATTTCCCTTTCTCGTGCACACAAAATGTGGAGCGCAGCCGATTGCACTCTTCCAGCACTAGGGGCTTGAATGGTTTGCTGTAAAAGTGGGCTGAGCTTAAAGCCAACCAAACGGTCCAAGCATTGACGGCCTTGCTGCGCTTTTACCTTGTTTTCATCAATCTTGCTGGGATGAGCAAGCGCTCTCTGCACTGCTTCTTGGGTGATTTCGGCAAAGGTAATTCGCTGTGGATTCCTCAGCCCCAGGGTCTGGGCTAGATGCCAAGAAATGGCTTCTCCTTCCCTGTCTGGGTCCGTGGCCAGATAGACCTTGTCCGCTCTTTTAACAGCGGTTTTAATGCGTTCAACAGCACTCTTTCCCCGTTCACCATTCCATTCATAATGGCAATCAATCGTCTGTCCCTTGATCACAAAGCCCAAGTTTCCCGGCCCGTCTTTAGCCAGTTGCGTAACATGTCCTCCAGAGGCTTGAATCTCCCAGCCTGCCCCAAGTATCTTTTTAAGGGTCTCTTTTTTCCCTCCAGATTCGATAATCAGAAGATTACCCATAGACAGCCTCTGTATGCGGATGGGTCGTTTCAGAACAATTTCAATCGGGAGCAGCCACCGCCCCAGGTAAGGCTACGATCAGAGCTTCTAAAAGTTTAGTAACCGGGGTTAACTGCATGCCAAAGGATGGGCCCCCATATCCTTTGGGCAATACTGCACGGGTAAAGCCTAGCTTGGCCGCTTCTTTCAGCCTCAATTCCACTTGGGAAACAGCCCGAACTTGTCCGCCTAACCCGACTTCACCAATCAACACGGTATTCGGATCTACCACTCGGTCGCGGAAGCTCGCCGCAATCGCCACCGCTACACCCAAGTCTGCAGCGGGTTCTGCCACATTCAGTCCTCCGGCTGAAGCAACATAGGCATCCAACTTTGACAGAGGAATGCCCACCCGCTTTTCTAAGACGGCCAGGATTTGCAAAAATCGGTTGCTTTCAATACCGGTACAAGTTCGGCGGGGCGAACCATAGCTCGTTGGGCTGACCAGCGCTTGTAGTTCTACCACCAGAGGCCGTGTGCCCTCACAAGCCACAATTGCAGCCGTCCCAGGGTTACTGTCCTCCCTTGAAGAAAGAAACAGCTCAGAAGGATTTTCTACTTCTATCAGCCCCCGATCGGCCATTTCGAAGACTCCTACTTCCTGAGTCGCCCCGAAACGGTTTTTGACCGAACGCAATAAGCGATGTGATTGGAACTGCTCCCCTTCGAAATAAAGCACCGTATCGACCAAGTGTTCTAAAACCCTAGGACCGGCGAGGGTTCCCTCTTTGGTAACATGACCGACGAGAAAAAGGGTGATATTTTCCCGTTTAGCTACCCGCATCAGGGCTGCCGTACACTCCCGCACCTGGGACACAGAGCCAGGCGCTGAAGACAAAGAGCCAAAATAGACCGCCTGGATACTATCAATCATCGCGACTTGGGGCCGTAGATGTTCAAGTTCTAGCAAAACCTGTTCTAAATCAGTTTCGGCCAAAAGATAAAGGGACGAACCTTCACTGAGTAAACGGTCTGCCCTCAGCTTGATTTGCCGAGCCGATTCCTCCGCTGAAACATAGAGTACTCGGTGCCGCTGACTGAGTAACTGGGCGGTTTGGAGCAGCAAGGTAGATTTGCCAATCCCAGGGTCACCCCCAATCAGCACCAAAGACCCAGGCACAATGCCACCCCCCAAAACTCGGTCTAGTTCTGCATAACCGGAAGGTAGGCGAAACTCTGCCGTTTCTTCTACCAAACTAAGCGGAATCGATTGTAAAGGTTGGGCTGGAGCGTGAATCGTTGTTTTGCTGGTGCGCTGACCTGGGCGGGGAGCGGCGGAGACCGGCTCTGCAACTTGCTCTGTGAAGCTGTTCCAAGCTCCACACTCAGGACATTTGCCTAGCCATTTAGGAGAATCGGCACCACAGGTACTACAGGTGAAATGGGTCTTTAATTTGGCCATTTCTAGGGGATGACAGAGACCTCCCGATTGTAACCCTGGGCTTGATGGAACCCGTGGAACTATCCATTCAAAAACGAGCTTAGACGACTAAGTATTTATACGCTCTCTGGTAATATCGGCCAAATCGACTAATCTAGGTGCCTTTATCCAAGTACTTAAGTGTTCTGGGTTACAGTTCTAATGAACAAACCTGAAATATTCGCTCTAACCCTCTTTCTCTATGCCCTTGAGGCACTTGGCACAATCAAATAAATTGTTGTTTATTGACCTTCACAACAAAAAATGAGCCGTAAATTCTAAAAAAGAGAAGTGCCTATTGAAGAAGGGGATATGATCAAGAGTAATTTAAACAGATAGAATTGGGTCTTTGCCGTGAATTATTCTTCAACTGAAAGTGAAAGCGAACCACTCGTAACATTCACAGCAGAGCCGGAACCAATCCCCGCCCTACCTGCGGATTCTTCGGATGATCTGACATCATCACATGCTGCTGAATTATCGGTAGTAGTTGTTGCTGAGGGAACAGACGTTCCTATCGAAGTCCCAGCTCCCGTTGCTTCAGAGTCCGCTGAATCCCCAAGACAAGCAGACGTTGCGATAGTAGAAGCTACAAGCACTCCAGAAGCAGCTCCAGAGCCTGATAACACGGTTGTTGCAGTGGATCTAAGTGCAGAAGATGGTGTAGTCGCGGTAATGGAATCAGCCCCCGCTGAAACGGTTGCAGAGACCAGCGAAGCCGATACCCCTGAAGTAAAGACCGAAGCGCCGAAGGCTAAAGCAAGAAAATCTAAACTTCCTCCGATCAATCCTGAAGAAGGAGCGGTTGTGGACGGGGTTGTGCGGAAATTGGTAGATTTTGGGGCTTTTGTGGATATTGGAGCAGAAATGGATGGCCTAATGCATATTTCGGAAATGTCCTGGGACCGAGTTGCCAAGCCGCAGGATGTGCTGAAAGTTGGTCAGAAGATTAAAGCAAAAATTATTAAGCTCGAGGCTGGAGATAAGAAGCGAATTGGTTTAAGTCTCAAGCAGGCCACAGAGAATCCTTGGGGCCTTGTCGGCACAGAATTCCAAGTGGGCGGTCGCTATAAAGGCAAGGTGACTCGTATTACGGACTTTGGCGCCTTTATAGAGCTGGTCACAGGGCTAGAAGGACTTCTTCATAGCAGTGAATTTTCTTGGGCACAGCGCAATGCAAATCCTAAGGATTTTGCCAAAGAAGGAGACGAAATCGAAGTAATCCTAATCTCTGCTGATCCCAACAAACGGCGTATGGCTTTGAGCCGCAAGCAATTACAAGCAGACCCTTGGGCTAGTTCCGAGGAACGCTACACCCCCGGACAGACCGTCGAAGTAACTGTCCAAGAAGTGGTGGACTTTGGTACCTTCTGTGAAGTTGAGGAAGGCATGGTAGCCCTCCTCCCTAACCCTGAATTGATGGACCGCAATGAACCCTTGAAGGCAGGAGAAAACCTGTCAGTCAAGGTTCTAGACGTAGATGCTAAACGTCGTCGGATGCGCTTAAGCCAACGGGCACTCACCCCTGGCTCCAGCAGCAGCACCCCATCCGCCGAAACCCGTGAGATGCACAGAGGTCCCAGCCGCTCGAAAAAACCGCCAGCCCCAAGCCGTTCTGGTTCTGCATCTTCTGGAAAATCAAGGGGGCCGAAGTCTACGACCTCTGTCTCATCCCCTGGATTAGAAGGGCTGAGTGTTCTTGGTCAGGCCCTTAAACAAGCTGGCTTTGACATTTCTGAATAACTGTGAGCTTGGGCTTATCGATACAGGGTCTCCCCAATCCCACAGATGTTTCGCGCTAGAAAAATCCCTTTCTCCTATACTTGATATGAAGGTTTGTATGTAACCTATGCAACCTTTCATAACAAACTCGATTTACTGTGAAGCAGACCACCCTCAAAAAGCTCAAACGCTACGACCACAAAGCCATTGCTCGTTACTATCGTCAAAGGCCCTGGTTGCCTCTATTCCGCACTCTGCAAGTGTTTTGGTGGTTTGCAGGATTTGCGCTCGGGGTTTGGTTCGATTTAAGAAAAGGGAAAGAAGAACAAAATCGTCCCCGCCGAGCCATTCAACTCCGGGAGATTATTACCAAGTTAGGCCCAGGAACCATCAAAATCGGTCAAGCACTATCCACAAGGCCCGATCTGATTCCTGCAGCCTATATGGAAGAATTGACCATTCTCCAAGACCAACTACCTCCCTTTGACAATGCGATTGCCTTTGCTTGTATCAAGGAACAGCTGGGGAAAGACCCCCAAGAAGTCTATGCCGAATTTAGTCCTGAGCCCGTAGCTGCTGCTTCGCTAGGTCAAGTCTATAAGGCCAAGCTTAAAAGTGGTGAAGTCGTCGCCGTTAAAGTCCAGCGCCCCAACCTAGTGCGTTCTCTCACCCTGGATTTGTTTGTTTTGCGCTGGGCTGCTGGATGGATTGCTCCCTATCTTCCCTTGAACCTTGGCCATGACCTTAGCCTGATTGTGGATGAGTTTGGCAGTAAGCTTTTTGAAGAGATTGACTATCAGCAAGAAGGTCGCAACTGCAATCGTTTTGCAGAATATTTCAAAAATGATCCCAGGATCTATGTCCCTAAAATTTATTGGGAATATTCTGCCCGTAGAGTGCTAACTCTAGAGTGGATTGATGGTATCAAACTCAATGATATAGAGGCCATCCGCAAAGCCGGGCTCAGTACCGACAACCTAATCCGCCTTGGCGTGGAATCAGGGCTTAAGCAACTATTAGAATTCGGCTTCTTCCATGCAGATCCCCATCCAGGCAACCTCTTTGCCTTGCGAGATGGGCGTATGGCTTATATTGACTTCGGGATGATGGATCAATTACCTGAAACTCTCAAAGAAGGCTTAATTGATGCCTTGGTTCATCTGCTGAATAAAGATTATGACGAGTTGGCCGAATCCTTTAAGGCACTTGGTTTCCTCGCTCCTGAAGTAAATATCAGCCCAATTGTGCCAGCCTTGGAAAGAGTCTTAGGCGATATTTTAGGAGCGAAAGTTTCTGAATTTAATATCAAGACGATTACAGACCAATTTTCTGAATTAATGTTTGATTATCCCTTCCGAGTCCCCGCTCAGTTTGCCTTAATCATTCGTTCCCTAGTCACGCAAGAAGGGGTAGCCCTTTCCCTAGACTCTGACTTTAGCTTGGTCAGTATCGGTTATCCCTATGTAGCCCGTCGATTGCTAACAGATGAGTCTCCTCGTCTGCGTGAGCGGTTATTGAGAATCTTATTTAAGCATGGACGCTTCCAGTGGCATCGTTTGGAGAACCTGCTGCGTATTGCTGGAGAGGGTGCTGCTGATAATGAGATAGACCTTATCCCCTCTGCCCAACTTGCCTTCCAGTATTTGACGAGCGAAGAAGGCCGATTCATCCTGGAGCAGGTCGTTAATGCCTTTACGGAAGGGGACCAGTTGCATACGCGCGAAGTGACTCGGCTATGGGAACTCATCCGTCCTCAAATTCAACCACAGCGTTTGGTCACTAGCCTCTTCACGGGCGTAGTTGAGCAAGCACGTAAGCGAGTGACCGCTGCCGTTCTCCCTATTCCCTTGCGAAAGGCTCCCTAGACTAGTTCGCTTGGCCTTGCTCATTTTGCAGAACGTGGCAGCTTCGCCATTGTTGCCGGAAAGAGGGCAGGCAGACGCACGATGAACTCGCTTGCTTGCCCTAAGATTGAGTTCGTTCAAGAAGTCTTTACGCGCCTCCAGCATATGACGACGCTTTTTGGCTCTGCCAAAGCCTTGTGGTATAATTCCAAGTAATGCTAGGTCTTATAAGGTCTCAATTTTCTAGTCCCCTATGGGCTGTGCAACGATTTCTTCATTAAATCTTTCTATTTTTCGAAGTGCCCTATAATTCGTTTAGCGTTGAAGCAGTAAACCAAGTATGTCAACCCTTTGATTTCGAGAAACTGAGACAGTGGTTTTCAGATGTAGCTTATCAGCGTTGGTAAGTTGTAGCTCTGTATAAAAACGCCAACGCACCTGGTAGTGTGAGAGTTATCTCTTTAGATCAAGTGGTCAATCGTAGTGGATGAGCTTGGTCATTTATGGGTTTACAAATCTCTAATCTATTAGAAATAAATTAAGAATTAGTACCCAGAGGGGAAGCCCAGCTTTCGGGGATCGCTCGCTCCATAAAATTTCCCATCTTTAATTTGAATTACTTGCACAGCTCCAAGTTCATCCACCATCTTTATTTCATGACCTCTTTGTTTAAGGCCATCGACTACATCTAGAGGGAACTCTTTTTCGATAGAGATTCTATTGGGTTGCCATTGGTGATGAATTCTTGGACTTTCTACGGCAGAGCGCACCTCTAGGCCATAGTCCACTACATTCAAAAAAGTCTGCAAAGTGGCCGTAATAATCATCGG
>CASBPW010000172.1 GCA_949127685.1 Candidatus Sivonenia alaskensis PMM_0068
ACCGAAAGTAGCCTTCTATCCATAGCGGTTACCCTACGGTAAAGCCCTCAGAAAAAAATCGATAAAGCCACGGGGCATGGGGGCATTCTGGGATTAAAGACCTCAGCGATTTTCGAGGTTATTCATTTTGGTATGGCCATGCCTGTAGACCATCGGTCTTCAACTTCATCTCTTGATTCATTTACCGAGAGGTTAACTGATTCATCGACTCAGTGGTTACGGTTAGCCTCTCTCTTAAAAGCCCCCCTAACTTTAGAAGTTTTGGAGTTTGGAGAGGACCATGCCTTCCAAGCTTGGCTACAACAAAGTGGATTTCCGTCGTCCCTTCCCTTGCCTCCCCAAACGGGTGCGTTGGTCTGGTGGGACCCTGCTGGGCAAACATGGCACGGCGCTACGGCTGTTGCCCCTGATAGTCCTCAGGGCCACCAGTACGAAGACCAATTATGTTTCCACGCCACCTTGGGCGACTTGGTGCCGACAGACCACTTTCTCTGGTGGGTCTTAGAAGATGCTCCAGCCCTACCTTCATGGCCTACGGAGGCCTTTCTCAGCCCCGAACATCGGGTCCATATCCGACGTTTAGAAGCGATTGTGTATCAATCGGATGTGCAAGCTGAGCTGGCAGACCTTGCCACGCAGACCTTGGCTGCCCCAGGGCTCAAGCGGATAGCTGACCGTGTCGGCGTAGAACGCTCCACTTTAGCAGCATGGGCTTTTTGGGGAGAGGCTCCTACCTGGATCTTCCGGGAAGAACGAGCGATCTGGAGCAATTATCAAGCCCAAGGGTTAGAGCCTCCCCCCCCAGGAAAGCGGGCCTTTCAAGACCATGGTCAAACGTGGTTTTTGCTGGAAGAGCCTTTAGATGACACCTTTATTTTGGTGCGCACCTACCCCCTCAACACCCATCGAATAAGGGAGTTGAGCATTAGTCCTGCCCAGTTCTTCGACCGGCTACCTACTTTAGCAGCCCTTTCTCTTTCTTTTGATTGGATCACAGACGACGTGCACCGCGTGTTTGATCTGGTTTCAATCTGGCTAAGAGGAATCCCTGTCCGGGTGATGCTCAGTGTGCCCCCTACTATTGCAGCCGAAGACTATCTTGCGCAGGCGCGACAGCTTTTGGAGCATCATCCTGAGAAGATTTGGTTGCAAGAGGCGATGGAAATGGGAAACCTCAAGATAAGAGCGGGAATTGGTCTATTGGCCCACTATCAAATTGGCTTGGCCCAGGACATGCAGGGAGACCAAATCTACTTTAGATTTGACCAGAGCCAGCAAGACCTCCAGATCGTGGGCAGTTGGATGGATAGTGCCGGAACCTTGCCGTATTACCAAGGCCAATTCCAAGTCCTCTGGGAAGCCCCGTCATCCTCGACGGTAGTCGCTCTGGACTTGTCCCTGATGAGCCGCGCTCTTCTCTGAGAAGTATGACTCGATCCTCTTGTGGCATTAATCAACGGAGTAGATCATGCGTGATTCTTTGAGGACTTTTTGTCTCAGACAGCTCTATCAAAATCCGGCCTGCTCCTCAAAAAAACTGTTAGAACTTGCTGTCCAACATGGTTATTTGGAAGCTTCTACTAAAGCTCACCACACCAAACTCTTGAGCGCACTCGCCGGTATTCCCAGAGAAGAGCGTTGGAACAACGACCGATTCTTCCCAGGAGGCTTGGGAGAATTTCGGGCCTACGATAGCTTGGTTTCTGTCCTCGCTCAAAGCCGAACCCTAGATACAACCCTTGTGCGCCCCCTGCTCGGGGCCGTTAATTTAGCGCTGCATCAAGACCGAAGATTTTATTGTCTGGATGATGGTTCTTGGTACCTCCAGCATCAAACCATCGTGAATGATGAACTCTTCACGGCTCTGCAGAAAGAAAACACAGAGGTCTTGCTTAAAGCATGGCTAGAGACCTATATCGCGAAAAATCCTGGAACGGCCCCTGTATTTTGGAGCTTAGACCCACGCTTTGTCTTGGAAGGGCAGCACGTCAGGCTACATGCCCACTCCACACTCTTGGGTAAAGAGTTAGAAAATTTGTGGCCTGCATGGGAAGCTCAATTTGCTCATGGAGCGAGAGTTACCACCGAGAGCCTGTTACAAGTATTCCCCGATGACTCTAGGCCATCGTCCGTGGCGTTGGAGCAGGTCTTGGCACTCAAAGGCATCTACCCGATCGGAAATAACCTATGGATGCAAGAAGCATTTATCCCAAACGTTCCCTCTGTTGGGGGTGCGGTGGTTTTCCGAGTTTCAGATACCCTCCAGGAAGAACCCCTCGCGTTTCCCTCCCTGTTGGTCTTGGATAGTGTTGGTATAGGGGAAGTCGTGCTAACGGCGGCCCATCGAATTTATGGGGTATTGCCTATTTCCTGTCATAAAGCCGAACGACTATCTCAAGCTACGGGTCTGGATTTAGGGCTAGATTTAAAGCCCGAAGATAATACTTTTGAAGTCTGGTATAAAGACGGGTTTCTTTTCTCAGAAGCCCTGGCGCAACGCTTGGCTCTATTAAGTCCAGGACAGTGTTTACGGCTCTCTGTCACCGAAAAAGGACTTTCCTTTGAACTGCGGGGGTTTGATGCACGGATCGCCACTGCCCAAAATGGACTGTTCAGTCGAGAAGAGCTACTTTTGCCCCATTCTGCCCTGAGGGCATCGCTGCTAGCCCAGGTGCAGGCAGAGCCAGAAGGCATAAATCTAAGTACGCTGATTGCGAATCTAAGCCCTGACTATAGCTTGTCTGAAATTACCCAGGCGCTGACGAGTCCCCTGATTAAACGGGGCCCTGGAGGATTTTGCCGCTATCATGCCTTATCTTTCGATCCCCAGGAAGCAGTCCTTGCCCTGCTGGCAAAATCACCTGAAAGTCAGCTACAGGATTTGAGTAAATCACCAACGATTTCTGAAATTGAGTCCCATAGGCATTGAACAAGTATTCACACTGCCACTGGATGCAACGAAGTCCGTCTCTAAATCGCTTCTGTCGTTCTAGAGGTACGTTCTACTTGTTCATAGATAGAAGCGCCTAGTTCTAGCAGGGAGTGTTGGAGGACAGCCACGCGTTCGCGCAGTAGCTCTTGGTTGTCATTATCTAGGGCTGCCCGTACTTCTAGGCTGGCTGTTTCGACGACAACGATAAACTCAGAACGTACCCGGTCTCGGTTTTCTGAAAGTGTCTTCTCACAGGTATAAAGTAGAGAATCCGCTTGGTTACGCACTTCAGCCAGTTCGCGACGCATACGGTCTTCTTCTGCAAAGCTTTCGGCTTCTTTACGCATACGCTCAATTTCTTGCACCGTGAGACCGCCAGAATTGGTTATGGCAATTGTTTGAGCACGGCCTGTCCCCTTATCTAAGGCTCCGACCTTAAGAATGCCATTGGCATCAATTTCAAAACTCACTTCAATTTGCGGAATGCCCCGAGGAGCAGGGGGTATCCCCGAAAGCTGGAATCTGGCTAGAGATTTATTGTCCTGGGACATGGCCCGTTCGCCCTGCAGTGCATGAATCTCGACAGAGGTTTGACCATCGGAAGCAGTAGAGAAAACTTGAGCTTTGCAGGTAGGGATACTGGTATTGCGTTCAATAATTTTGCTAAATACTCCCCCAATCGTTTCGATCCCCATAGAAAGCGGGGTGATATCGAGCAAGAGGACATCCTGGACCTCTCCTCCTAAGACTCCACCTTGGATGGCCGCTCCTAGAGCGACAGACTCATCGGGATTAACCGAGCGGTCCGGTTCCTTACCCATAAAGCGGCGAACGGCGGCCTGCACTGCGGGGATACGGGTAGATCCACCAACCATTAGGACTTTTTCAATTTCACTGGGGGAGAGTCCACTATCCTTCAAGGCTTGCCGGACAGGCTGCATAGTCCCTTCAATGAGGTCTGCTGACAACTCTTCAAACTGAGCGCGGGTGAGAGCCGTATCCAGATGTTTTGGTCCGGTGGCATCCGCCGTGATAAACGGCAAATTGATCGAAGTGGAAACCGTGGTTGAGAGTTCTATTTTCGCTTTTTCTGCAGCTTCTTTTAGGCGTTGGAGCGCCATTTTGTCATGACGCAGATCTAAGTTATGGGTCTTTTTGAATTCTTGCATCAGCCACTGAACGATCCGATCATCAAAATCGTCGCCACCTAAGTGGTTATTTCCAGCGGTAGCACGCACCTCAAAAACACCGTCGCCCAACTCAAGCACGGAAACGTCAAAGGTACCTCCACCCAGATCGAAGACAAGGATGCGATGTTGCGACACTCCTTTGTCCAAACCGTAGGCCAAAGCGGCAGCCGTGGGTTCGTTGATAATGCGTAGCACTTCTAAGCCAGCAATCGTTCCAGCATCTTTGGTGGCTTGGCGCTGAGCATCCGTGAAATACGCCGGGACTGTAATAACGGCCTGAGTTACTTCTTCTCCGAGATAGGATTCAGCATCGAGCTTTAGCTTCTGGAGGACCATGGCAGAAATTTCTTGAGGGGTATAGACTTTGCCACGAGCTTCGATATCGACCGTAGCATCCTTACCCTCAACCGATCTATAGGGAACCCGTGAACGCTCAAGTTCCGTATCTTGCCAACGTCTTCCGATAAAACGCTTGATGGAGAAAATCGTATTTTCTGCATTGGTAACCGCCTGACGTTTAGCGAGCTGGCCTACCAGCCGTTCACTATTCTTGGCAAAACCAACAATACTGGGAGTGGTTCTCCCACCTTCGGTATTGGTAATAACAACAGGGGTTCCCCCCTCTATAACGGCCACACAGCTATTCGTAGTGCCGAGGTCAATTCCAATTACCTTACTCATAGGTTTCGATTATGCTCCTGCTGCATCTTCTGAAGACGGCTGGTCTGTGAGGGAAGAAGTAGGCGTAGCCACTTTGACGACTGCATGCCTGAGGACTTTATCGCCGATCACATAGCCCCGTTGAAACTCGGCAAGGACCGTTTCTTCCGTATGCTCATCGGAAGCCGTTTGCATTACGGCTTCATGGAACACAGGGTCAAATGGCTTACCTTGAGCTTCTATGGGAGTTACGCCCAGCTTTTCTAAAGTCATCAAGAATTGGCGATAGACCGCTTGATAGCTATCGTTAATCGCCTCTTCCCGTTCTGTTTCGATCTGAATTTGGGATTTAGCCCGTTCAAAATTGTCCATTACGGTAAGGACTTCTTTGAGGACATCAGCCTTGATATTGATCTGGAGGTCATCCTTTTCCCTTTGGGTACGACGGCGGTAGTTTTCGAAATCCGCGTAGAGTCGGGTGTACTGTTGCTCTTTCTCTTGAAGTTGCTGGTCCTTCTCCAGAATTCTTGCATTGCAAACATCGAGCTGGCCTACCAGCCGAGAAACTTCCTGGGCTAGAGCATTCTCCAGCTCAGTACTCTCTGCTTGTGGCACAGAAGCATTAGGATCAGGTAAATTGCTGTCGAAATCGGTCATGGGGATATGAGTTGGCGGCATTTCCTATCTTAACTGCTAGTAGTTGGCAACTTGAAAGAGATAATGAACTCATCTCTAGGTTTCCCACAAAAAGCAGGCATTGTGCACGATTTTCAAAAAATTCACTTAAATAGCTTGCCAGGCAGTCCCCTGCACAGGTTCATCATTCCTGAAAACTTGTTTAGGCG
>CASBPW010000173.1 GCA_949127685.1 Candidatus Sivonenia alaskensis PMM_0068
CAGCAAACCCGTCAACAGGTGGAGAAATTACGCCAAGATGTATTTGCTGAGATGCAGACTATTCGGGAAACAGGATTAAACGAAGCCCAATCCATCCAGCAAAAGGCAATGGCCGAGGCACAATCGCTCCAAGCTGAAGCAGACAGCTATGTCGGTGACATTCTGGGGAATCTAGAGAGTAACCTACTCAACCTGCTCCAAATTGTGCGGAATGGCAAACAAAAGCTACAGTAACGACGACGCTGAGGCTCCTACGGCCCAAGATATCCAGGCCCTCTTTAACCGTATCGCTCCGGTATACGACCGTGTGAATGGCCTCATGAGTTGGGGCCGTCATCTTGCTTGGAAAAAAATAGCCGTGGATTGGGCTACCCCTCCAGAAGGAGGCTATGTCCTAGATGTTTGTTGTGGGACGGGCGATTTGGCCCGCCTCTTAGCCCGTCGTACAGGCCCTAGGGGCAAGGTCGTTGGTTTGGATTTTTCAGAACAGATGTTGGAGTATGCCCGGCGTAAAACGTATGAGCCCCTCCAACGCCAAATAGACTGGGTCCAGGGTGATGCGCTGGCGCTACCATTTGGGGATCAGACCTTTGACGCAACCACCATGAGCTTTGGTTTGAGGAATCTTACCGATATTGCCAAAGCCTTCCAAGAACTCCATCGCGTACTCAAGCCAAGGGCCAAGGCCGTGATCTTGGACCTCAACCGCACAGATAATCCGAGCCAAGAGCATTTTCAGCAATGGTATCTCACGACCGTAGTGCCCCAATTGGGCCGTTGGCTAAAGCTGGAAGCGGAATATACCTATATTGCGCCGAGCTTAGAGCGCTTTCCTAAGGGAGCAGAACAAATACAGATCGCGCTTAGGCAGGGCTTTAAACGGGCTATTCACCGTACAGTAGAACAAGGGGCGATTGGTTTCTTGATTGTGGAAGCCTAAAAAATATTTATGTCTGCTCCTTTTCCCTGGAAAGCGGCACTCAATCCAGCTATTTATACGGCGGCAGTCATCCCTGTTTTGGTGGGAACGGCCATTGCTTGGTATGAGCTAGGACGGATAGATATCCTGCGCTTTGTGCTCTGTCTGATCGGTCTCATCTTGGTCCAGATATGGATCAACTTTACCAATGATGTTTTTGATGCTCAAACAGGAGTAGACCGTAATAAAGCAGATTCCTTAGTAAACCTAACGGGCAATCCTTCGTTAGTATTTTGGTTGGGCACGTTGTCTTTGGGGTTAGGCTATCTCTGTTTCGTGGGGATCAATAGCTTTTTCCCAAGCTACGAACTCTTAATTGCAGGGACCATAGGCATTTTCCTGGGTTATAGCTATCAGGGGCCACCCTTCCGTCTGGCCTATCGTGGGTGGGGCGAGTTAGTTTCTTTTGTTTGTTTTGGTCCAATCGCGGTTTTGGTCGCAGACTATAGCCAACGCGGAAATTGGTCTCTAACGGCGTTCAAGGCCTCTTTAATCGTCGGTTTTTTCACCAGCTTGATTCTCTATATCCATCATTTCCCTCAAGTAGAAGATGATCGGGCCTTTGGTAAGCGTACCCCTGTTGTCCGCTGGGGGACACTTAGAGCAGCACGGAGAGTAATCTTCTTGGTAGCGATCCCCTATCTGCTGAGTATGTGGTTCGGGCTCCAGGGAGATTTTCCGCGGTGGACGGGATTAGTCTTTTTCACCTTGCCATTAACAGTACAGTTAGTTCAGCAGGTGAATGATTTTCATGACCAGCCTTCTGCAGTAGCAAAGGCTCTTCCGATGGCTGTGCGTATCCATTTTTTGAGTGGAGTTTTGCTGGCTCTAGGATTTGTGCTATCTAGTTGATAACTTCCGTATCCAAATGCTTTACATCCTCGCCAAATTGGGGAACGCTAGAGCTGTAGGGTGTCCTCCTCGTGCCATGTATACTTCTCCAATTCTCAAAGAAATTCAAGCCATAACTCCTCAAGTTGCCATTCAAGCCAACAACCTGAGTAAGGAATTTCGTACAGGCTTCTGGTTAAACCAGCGGGTATATTCTCTCAAAGATTGTAGTCTTTGTGTGGAAGAAGGACAGACCTTTGGTTTGCTAGGTCCCAATGGGGCAGGCAAAACCACCCTCCTCAAAATCTTGCTGGGGATCATCCGTCCTTCTGGGGGAGAAGCCTACATTCTAGGAAAACCCTTAAGCGATCAGACCGTCAAGCAACACATCGGTTATTTGCCTGAAAATCCTTATTTCTATGACTACCTGACGGGCTTGGAGATCCTAACTTTGATGGCTCGGATCTTTGAAGTCCCCGCAGAGGTCACACGCACAAGGATTCCACAGCTCCTCGAGATCGTGGGACTTACCGACGAAGCAGCGCGCAAGCCCTTGCGAAAATACTCTAAAGGGATGCTCCAACGCATTGGTTTAGCCCAAGCCCTGATCAACGATCCGTCGTTGGTTTTCCTGGACGAACCGATGTCCGGCTTAGATCCCACAGGTCGCTATCAAATGCGGGAATTGATTCTTTCCCTCAAAGCTCAGGGCAAGACCGTATTTTTTAATAGCCACATCCTCTCTGACGTGGAATTGGTTTGTGACCAAGTAGGCATTCTCGTTAAGGGAGAACTGGTTTGTTGCGGGACCCTAGAACAGCTCTTGGGTACCTCTAGTCAGTATGTTGCTCAAGTACAAAGTTCTAGTCCAGAACCTCTGACCAATTGGTTACGGGAGCTCAGAGGTGAGGGCGAGCAATGGACTGGAATCCTTCAGAAGGATCCGGCGCAATTTATTGCTTACTTAGAAAGCCAGAAAATTCGTCTATTATCCTTAAATCTAGAGCGAAAGAGCCTAGAAAGGCTCTTTTTAGAAAAAGTTCAACCGAGGCCAGAAGCTTAAACTTATTAATTTTGCGGTTTACCCCTAGCCTAGATTACCCATTGCAGTAGAGTATTGAATGCAGTCATGGTGTGAGGGCCATGTTGAAGCGGGTATTGACACTACTGCTAGTGTTTTTCTGGGGGTGGAGCCACCCTCTGTTTCCTGTGTGGGCTGCTCCTGGAGGTATAGAACGTCCGCGATTGCTCTCCTGGACCTATGATCCTAATCGACAAGTTTTAGAAATCACGACCAGGGGCGTTACTGTTCCGATTCTTTCCACGAAAGTGGGACCGAGTCGGTTGGTTATGGACTTACCCGCAGCCACCCTGGAACGTCCCAATAGTCGAAAATTTCCAACTGGCCCAGTGGAGGAAATCCGCACCGCACAGTTTACCCCGGAAATAGTGCGCCTTGTCATACAGCTGCGCGCAGCCGAAGAGCTTCGTCCAGACCAATACGAACTTGGCTATCGAGGGTTTAATAACTGGCAGGTTCAATTGGGTCAGGGGGCTCCGATTGCCGTTTCGCCGCAAACTCCCATCC
>CASBPW010000174.1 GCA_949127685.1 Candidatus Sivonenia alaskensis PMM_0068
ACCTACCCTGTCGTCGTTTTATTGCTGGCCGTTTTGATCTCAGGGGGCATGATTATCTTTGTGTTGCCCGTATTCAAAGGAGTCTTTAAGCAATTGGGAGGAGAACTGCCTGCGCTGACTCAATTTCTCTTGAATCTGAGTGATGCGCTACGCAGCGTGACGGGATGGGTTACTATTATCGCTCTCGTCGCAGGATCGTATTTTGGCTTTAAGCAGATATACAGTACCCCAGGAGGACGTTTGTATATTGACAAGCTCACGCTCAATGTTCCTTTGTTTGGTGATCTGCTTCAGAAAGCAGCGGTGGCTCGTTTCTGCCGCACCTTCGGAGCCCTAACTCGCTCTGGGGTTCCCATCCTCACCTCTATGGAGATTGTGCGGGATACGGCAGGCAATCAAGTGATTGCAGAAGCAGTGGATAAAGCACGGGCTGTTATCCGGGAGGGGGGACAAATTGCTCCTACCCTCGCCAAAGAGAAAGTCTTTCCCTCCATGGCTGTTCAAATGATGAGTGTTGGCGAAGAAACGGGGGAATTGGACAGTATGCTCGCCAAAGTAGCCGATTTCTATGAAATTGAAGTGGAATTGGCCGTGAAAGGTTTGACTAGTTTGTTGGAACCGATCATGATCACGGTGCTTGGGGGCTTAGTCGGAACCATCCTCCTTTCGATGTACCTACCGCTCTTCACCGTATTTGACCTGATCCAGTAGTTTCGGTATTGCTCTTACTCTTTGTTGATCCGAGTCTCTAGAACTGCAAGGTTCTTCTTCAAGGCTCGGACATTTTTTTGTATTTCTGGCAAGTATTTGAATGCTGCAGAATATTTCGCCCAAACTTTGAAGGGAACTTCAGGGTGACCCGCAATGGTACTTCCCGCCGCTACATTGCTATGGATGCCTGTCCTTGCCGCCATAGTCACGCCCCGACCGATAGTGACATGTTCTCTGATGCCAACCTGGGCACCTACGGTCACATGACCTTCTAGGGTAGTCCCCCCGCCAATTCCCGTTCCGCTGGCAACCACGCAATGAGGGCCGATCGTACACCCATGAGAAATTTGGACGAGGTTATCGAGTTTTGTCCCTTGTCCAATCCGAGTTTCACCCAGGGCAGCCCGATCCACCGTGGAATTACAGCCAATTTCGACCCCATCCTCTAGGACAACCCAGCCCGTTTGAGGCATTTTGTACCAGGTCCCTTCTGGCGTAGGCACAAATCCAAAACCTTCACCGCCGATAGCTACGCCCTGTTGGATAAAGCAGTCTTGACCAATCTGGGTATAGTCATTAATAGAACAGTTGCTATGAATAACGGTTCTGGCGCCGATATTGACGTGGTTATAGACCGTAGTATTGGGGAAGATCACCACGTCATCTCCAAGGATAGTATTCTCTCCCAACACAACATGGGCCCCTAGATAAACTCGTTCGCCCAAGCGAACTCCTTCTCCCAGGACTGCAGTAGGATGAATGCCCGGTTTGGGCAAACGAGCGCGATAGAAGAGATTGAGTACCTGGGCAAAAATCAAGCGGGGGGTAGGCGTACGAATTACATTGCCTCGAGGTACCGATACATCTGGTTTGGCAATGACCACTCCTGCTTGAGTAGTCTTCAGGACAGGATAGTACCTTTCATTTTCGATAAAACTAATTTGCTCAAGGGTAGCCTTCTCCAAACTAGCAGGACTTTGAATAACCCAAGTTCCATCTCCTTCATAGGTCAGTCCTAGTTGACTTGCTAATTCACGGAGATTCATCAATTCAAAGCTCCTTCTATTTGAATGGCGTGTAGCGCCTTAAGTGCTTCTTTCAAATCCTCACCATTTAGGGCAACCCACTCCCTACCGGGCTACCAAGTATTTTCCTTCGGATCTAACCAATATTTACGCATAATGTGACACCAGATCAAAATCTTCCATGGCGTCAACTAACGGCGGGTAGGAGCTAGAGCGTTGCCTCTCAGCAAAGAGCCTATCGTCTTAGCGGTTATCTTCATCTGAATCAAAGGATTAGCAGGGACTACTGTTTTGTACAGGTAGCTATCAAAGGTTAGCTTCTGTACATGGTAATCCGCACACATCTCGACAAAAGCTTCCCGGCTCGCATCACTCTTGTAAAAGACATTCTGCAAAATAGCAAGGACTTTGTAGGTCAAGCCGTAACTCTTATCCCAGCGTCGGATATATTCTTTAAGCTGTGCTTCGGTGGGGATTTTACCGCCGTCTGCTAGCTCTACTACGAGTTCTGCAGCCATGCGACCTGATTTAGCGGCAAAATAAATTCCTTCGCCAGAGGACTTGGTGACATAGCCTGCAGCATCTCCCACAAGCATGCAGC
Source organism: Candidatus Sivonenia alaskensis PMM_0068 (assembly GCA_949127685.1). Classification (GTDB taxonomy): domain Bacteria; phylum Cyanobacteriota; class Cyanobacteriia; order Gloeobacterales; family PMM-0068; genus Sivonenia; species Sivonenia alaskensis. The sequence continues at coordinate 2,338 of CASBPW010000174.1, forward strand.
GTTCTACTACCCGACGGGGACGGGGACATTCAGGCAGGGGATGAGCTTCTACTTTAATCAGCTCTCCTCCCTCAATTTTGCTACCTACCCGGGCCCGCAGCGCTTTCTGCATTCCCTGAAGGCCATCTTTATTGGGGAACATAGTGCCTGTCCCGGCTGCCACATGGTCACACTTAGGGAAAACCCAGGCATAGAAATCAGGAGAGACATCGGATCCGAGGTACATTTCGGCCCGTTCCTCGTAGTATTTCATTTTTTCTGGGGGCAGTTTAATGCGTTCTTGATAAGCCAGGGCATAGGGAACATCTCCTGCATCTATGGCCTTAGCTACTTTCGAGTGAAAACCATCGGCTCCAATGATCATATCCGCTTCAATTTCGTAGGTTTCGCCTGTTTTGGGATTGCGAACCGTCAGGATATTGGGCGTTCCGACTTTGATACCCAAAACAACAACTTCTCGAAGGTCTGCCCCAAATTCTGCAGCCCGATTCCTGAGATAGCTATCAAACACTTCTCTGCGGACCATGCCAATAAATTCACCAGGTTTGTCTAGATTGATCGGCACATCAATATTGGAAGGCGAGATCATGTTCATCTTGCGCACGCGGCGGTCAATGATATCGGTAGGCAAATTAAACTCATCCACCATACAGATGGGAATAGCACCACCACAAGGCTTGGAGTTTTTTAAATTGCGCTCCAGCAAATAGGTTTTATGCCCTGCTTTTGCCAAAGTTTCCGCTGCACTAGACCCCGCAGGCCCAGATCCGACAACTGCTACGCGGAGTGTCACTATATGCTCTCCTGGTCATTCCCAACAGGTGGGATTTTATGACGATTTCAGGGGCATTGATACCAACGAGCCTCCAAATTAATGATTCGTAAAGGTTCTACACTCTTTCTGAAGGGGGGCACGAAATAATCCAATCCGGAGCCAAAGCCCAACTTCACTATGTAGTATGCTTGTATTATAAAACTGGAGGGCACCTTTGCAGCTCTTTTCCACACTCGATCTGCCCATTAAGCGCAATCTAAGGATACTTCTCGCTTCGAGTTTATTATTTTGGGCGGGGATCGGTTCTTTGCTACCCACGCTTTCCTTATACGTGCAATCCATTGGGGGCAATGATCAAGAGATTGGCTTAGTGAGCGGTGCTTTTGCCATTGGGCTCTTGGGCTCGCGAGCATGGTTAGGACGCTTGGCAGACCAGCAAAGTCGCAAGTTAGTCCTTCTCATCGGTTTCAGCGTTGCAACCATTGCTCCTTTAGGCTATCTATTCGTACAGTCCATTCCTTGGCTGATAGCGATTCGCATATTCCACGGTGTTTGTATTGCTGCTTTTGCTACCGCCTATATGTCTCTGGTCGTAGACCTATCTCCCCCGAAGAATCGGGGAGAATTGATTGGCTATATGACCTTGGGCAACCCAATCGGGACAGCAATCGGACCCGCGCTTGGAGGCTTTATCCAACAAAGTTGGGGAAATTCTCCTCTATTTGTAATGGCTGCAGGATTCAGTGGACTTGGTCTTGTCTTGGCGACCCAAGTTCAAGCTCCTGCACTCCCTATTGAACCTAACCCACTAGCCTATGAATCATCCTGGCAATTGCTCAGCGGTCCACGTCTGCGGGTTCCCACCTTAGTCTTTCTTTTGATTGGTCTGGCTTTTGGAACGTTAGCCACCTTCGTCCCTTTGTTCATTAAAAGTACCTCTGTGGATTTAAATCCAGGATTGTTCTATACTGCTGCGGCCCTAGGGGGCTTTGGGGTCCGATTAGTCGTTGGCAGGGCCTCGGACCGCTTCGGACGCGGCTTACCAATCACGCTTAGCCTGATACTTTATACACTAGCCATGTTCTTGATATGGTCCGCCCACAGTCCCTTCCACTTTCTCTGTGCCGGACTGATTGAAGGGAGCGCTGCAGGCATATTAATTCCCACCATTTCTGCACTGATTGCTGACCGTGCTCGTCCTCAAGAAAGAGGTCGCCTGTTTGGACTTTGCTTGATCGGTTTTGACTTAGGCATTGCGATTTCCGGCCCTCTACTCGGTTCGGTCGGTTCGTCTCTTGGCCTCGATTACCGCAATATGTTTGCAGTAGCAGCAGGACTTGCTTTCTTAAGCTTATTGACTTTTATTACTCAGTCCAGCAAAACACTATCCGATTCTATTCAGTTTGCCTTTGGGCGAGGTAAAGATGCCTATGCTATCGCTATCGAAGGCGAACTTAATTACTCTTTGAAAAAGATCTCATAGGGCGTCATGAAACGGTCTAAAAACCCCTGAGGAAAGGTCTGCGAAACATAGGCAGAAATTGCTTTTTTCTTACGGGCTTGAGCCACACCAATGAAGAGCCGATAGACTCCAGCCAGTTCTTGCGGTTTGAGGTCGACAAAAGGTAGAGCATGCCACAAGATCCAAACAGGATATTGCAGCAGATCAATTTCCAAATCTGTCTCCAAATTGGCCTGGGCAATGGCTGCTTTCACCAGTTCATACGTCGCTTCATGATCACCCCCATCATGACGGTCCTGGCGGTGAGGGACATAAACTTCTTGGGGTTTATGGGTCAGAATCAACTGAGTCAGGTGGCTAATTAAGTCTTCTCTAGGCTTATCTTCTAGCGTACGCAGCCCACCATCGGGCTGGTCTAAAAAAAACGTATTGGCAGAGTTAACTCCCAACATATCCAAGGCAACGGTGGCCTCTTGCCTACGAACAGCTGCAGCCTCAGAAACAGGTGATTTGGCCCCGTTCGTCAAAAAAACGACGGTGACTGGAATGTCTGCATCACGCTTTAAGGCAATTACACCAGCACAACCCAAAGTCTCATCATCCTGGTGAGGAGAAAATATCATCGCTGGTTTCTGGTTCAGTGTGAGCGATTTACTACTAAGCAGTAGACCCTTAAACAGCAAGTTGCTGTAGACCGTTCGAGGACTAAACCCAAGGAATTTTTTCAAAGACTGCATTCTCCTCTATGGTCTACACCGAGCTACAGCACAGAATTCAAGACTCGCTCAACCACCGCAATATAGGAAGCGGCAATCCGGTTACGGCGAAAGTGAAGGAGATACTCTTGAGCATGGACACGATATTCGGACAAACGTTCTGGGTGATGCAACAAGTTAGACAACTTTTTGGCTAGGTCCTGTACATCTTCGCTGATAAAAGTTTCTCCACAAGGACCGATAGCTTCTGGCAAACCTCCTTGCGCAGAACCCAGCACCACACAACCACAGGCAATCCCTTCTAGGGCGACGATTCCAAAAGCTTCAAAGGGACGAGAAGGAACCACCATAATGCGATGGTCATTTAGGAGGTGGACAAGTTTCAAACCCGTTTTCTCACCGACAAAATGAACCTGAGAGCCAATACCCAAGTCTTGAGCCAAGCGGCGAAAGTTTTTTTCCAAAATACCGGTACCAATAACGGTGAGACGAGGAGTTAAGGCTTGTTCTTGAAGCAGCTTTAAAGCTTTGAACAACAAATCCAGCCCTTTTTGATGATCCAAGCGGCCCAGAAAAACGAGATCAAGGGGCCGTTCCATCTCAGGCATTTCAAAAAACAAATCATCCTGGTAAGGGTTGGGTACCACGGTATAGGGAGTATTTAGTTGTTTTGCCAGAGCATGGCTAACAGAGATATTTTCTACGCGGCGGAGTACACGATTCTTGAAAGGTTCCTGCCAAGCAAACAAACTCTTACTGGGCGAGTATTGACCATGGTGAACCACAATAGCAGGCTTATGAATCACCAGTAGAGGCCAAGCAGCCCTCAGACTATTGCTGTTGTGGATTAGGAAAAGATCACACCACCGGACTAAGTCAAGGGTCTGTAAAAGATTTGGACGGCGGATGATATCGAAAGGAAAATCAGTCAGATGATTCTGGTCTACAGGGGTCTGGGTAATGACTTTTATGTTGTATCCCTGCTTGGTGAGCTCTTCAGCCATAATTAAGGCAACAGTCTCAATACCGCCAACACTGGGATAGAACCGATGGGATGAAATCAAAATCTTTTGCTTTCCAGAAGCTAAACGTGGGTTAATGATCTGTTGTTGACGAGCAGACCAGTATACGAATTTATCAATCACAACCCTGACTCACGCTATTAGAAATCAGTACAAATTCTCACTATGGACAGCAAACTCATAAGCAATTGTATAAATAATAGCGCCCATTTTTAGCAACGTTTACCGTTTAATTCAATCTCTACGGGTCAGATCCTCTCCGCTTGCGGCGCATAGAATCACACCTTCAGAAATCCACAGTCGAGCGAGCGAAGTTAAACTTCAGAGTATCTGAAACTCATAGGATCTCCATACTCCGTCCGTGCTCGGCTGAGCTTGTCGAAGTCTTGCGGCGAGCTGACACACTTTAGATGCTATTGGTTAAGGGGAAATTATATTTTGGTAAAGAAAAATTTATGTGGATTTCCCATTGACATTTAACAGACGTTTTAAGGCATGCTCAGCGACTTCTTTATAGGAGGTCGTGCCATGAAGTAGGGCTCCCATGGTACGGGTAGCAGAAGGTCGCTTGATCCCTACTTGATAAGCCCACTTTGGTAAACGGTAAAACGCTCCAGCAAGGCGGTCAGCCCATTTTAAGTC
>CASBPW010000175.1 GCA_949127685.1 Candidatus Sivonenia alaskensis PMM_0068
GGCGGCTCTTGGCTCTTGTTTGGACGTCTGGTGCTAAAGAAATTGAAGGAGTCAGCCATAGTTTAGATTTTGTGCAGGTTTTTGAAAAGGAAGACAAGATGCTGAACGGCTAGAAAGTAAACACATAAGACGAGCGGGTAGGTCCTCGTTCATTAAGTGCGTATAAATATAAAGTTGCACAAACTTTTGGCTTCTTCTACTTTCCAACGGACTCTTCATCAGATCTTCACCTCGCCGATGTCCGCCAGAAAATGATTCCAAGAATGCAGGGCACACTGCACTACCTATAGAGCAGACCGTGGCGTTGGCTAGCCTTCAGATCGAAGAACCTCCTCTTAATGGAGGCCCCTCAAGCCTCCCTATCTGAAGCTTTAAGCTGGGTTTGGAGGGTTTTGAGAAAATCAATGATCGTGGCAGACTGACGATGCGCTCGGGTAAAACAATCTCCTAAAGCCACGCCATCGATATAGTTAGCGGCAAGATAAAAACCAGGGAGCTTCTCTGTTTCCTTAAGGATGGTAGCAATCCGTTCTTTATGTCCCATTCCATATTGAGGGATCGCTTTTTTCCACAGCGTGAGGGTCAAGTTTTTGGCGCCTCCTGCCACCCCGAGGACTGTTTGTAGATCTCGATGAGCTGTCTGAAAGAGGGCTTCTTCCGATAGAGTCTGGGCTTCAGGGTCTGTAGTTCCACCAATGAAACAGGTGATGAGCTGCCACCCCTTGGGCGCACGGCCAGGAAAAAGACTACTGTTCCAAATGCCCCCCAGACTGCGCACACCCTGTTCCCGAGGGATGAGGTGCCCAAACCCTCCTGTGCTGCAAGGAGAAGGTGTGAGGGTGGAAAAAGCGCCGTCAGGGTAAGCCAAACACACCGTAGCCACGGCTGGGTAAACAATCTGGTTGAGCGCTTGTGCTGCTTCAGGTAAAAAATCAGCCAGCAAAGTTGCAGCGATGTAGGCAGGGCTGGTGCATATCACGGTCGTGGCGTCATAACTCGTGCCATTTTCTAGATAGAGGCGATACCCGGAGGAATCTCGGTTTTTTTCAAGGCGTTGGATATTGCTCTGGTACTGGACGGCCTCTCCCAGAGAACGTGCTAGCGCATAAGGTAGCTCTGCCAGTCCATTCTTAAAGGAGCACAGACGCTTGATCGGTCTTGGTCCTTGCTGCTTTTGGCTGCCTTTGAGCAGACTGCGAACGAGACTGCCATGTTCATCTTCTAAAGCTTTTAGGCGTGGGAGAGCAGCAGCCACACTTAGTGCTTTTGGATCTCCTGCGTAGACTCCTGAAATGAAAGGCGCCACTAGTTTGACAAGGATTTCTCGTCCCAAGCGACGTTCTACAAATTCAGCAATGGATTCATCTGGATTCCCTTTGGGCATAAAAGGCTCTAAGCCTGCCTTGAGCTTGCCCAGGGGTGAAATCAAAGAAGAAATCAAAAAAGCGGGAGGACTTAACGGGACCGCTATGAGCTTATTTTGCCAGTAGACATAGCGGGGAGACTTCGGGTCCCCAAAAACCAGCCGCTCCTCTAAACCTAACTCCTTCACCAAACTGATGAATTCCGGCGTCTCTTGTAGGCTATTAGGGCCTCCTTCGCACAGGAATTCCCCTAAGCTATGGGAGAGAATAGCCCCTCCCGGCCGATCATTTTTCTCTAAAACGAGGACGCGATATCCCTGCTTCGTAAGGTGGTAAGCGGTGGTTAAACCAGAAAGGCCCGCCCCCAGAATGATGGTGTCAAAGCTGGCTGTCACAGAATCACTATGAGATGGCTATATTCACTCTGTAGTGTACTGTCCTTATCTGCCGTCGTCTCCTCCAGGCAGCCTTTGAAATTTACACAGGCTTCTGAAACAAAGTATTTAAATAGGTCCGAGCAGCTCTGCGGTCGCCGCCACTGTTTTGCAACAGGAACAACGAAAGTGCAGCCGTAAATACCCGATTTTGATCCCAGTCAGGATGCTTCTCTAAATACCCTTGTAAAGTATCGTGAAGTTCTTCAGGGATATCTGCCATCATGCTGACCGTCGTCATGTACATAGACTGCGTGCTCTTTAGAGGTGAATTAACCCTATTGATACCGGGGAGTAAAGGGTCTGTCAATCAAGCCTAAGTTTATCGCCATGTCGACTATACATCTTAGAACTCATGAAAGAATCGGCAATTTAATTCTAGTTTTGTTACATTTCTTTGCAATTACTTGTTGCATGCAAAATCAGATAAAAAACCCCCTTGACAAGCCTTTAGCAGCTATCGCCTCGTTTAGAACTGTGGATAACCTGTGGATAACCTGTGGATAACCTGGGGACAATAGGGGGATAACCTTATCTTTATGAAAAATTGTTACATATTTAATTGGACGGCTGGGTTGGGCTAAAGGGTGATGCAAAGATCAAGTTCTGCCCTCTTCTATTTTTGGGAAATTTAGGGACAGACACGATATATCGCGTCTGTACGCGAGAATATATTTCATGCGATAAAAGCAAGCAGGAAAATTGAATGGCAAGAACACCCAACGAATTTGCGCTCCACATCATGCTGGATGGCGGTCATCACCAAGTCGTAAACCTGAAAACGGCTAAAGAAGTGAATGATATTGTCCAAATGATTTTTATGCAGGCGGATATGGGCAAAGACTATATGCACATTCCCTTACAGCTAGAGGGAGAGTATGTCATGATTCGCCCTTCCCGTGTATCGGGAATTCATGTAGAGCCTATTTTCTCTTCCAGCATTGATAGTAGCTACTGATTGAGCACCTACGTGATGCGTCCCCCAGTTAGACAAATGGCACAATGGGAAGACGTTGCACACAAGGCGTGTAGTCTTTGGCTATGAGGTTGCCATGGTATTCGACTGGTTCAAACGAAAGTTCGTTAAGAAAGAAGATACTGCTCCCGCCGAACCTATCGAGTCTAGTGTTGAACCTGCGGTAGAAGAGTCAGCAGCAGACACTCCGGTTGAAGAGGCTGCACAGGTACAGCCGGATTATCTAGCTTGGGCTAGAGAATTTACGTTTATCCAAAATCAGCGCACCCCGCCGCCGCCTGTAATAGTCCAGCCAGAAGCTCCACCCGTGATTCCAGCACCGCAGCCGGAACCAGAACCGCTTGCCTCCCCTGTCGCGGAAGTTCAAGAATCCCAAGAAGCTAAGCTCTTAGAATCTGAGGCCCAACCTGTCTCAGGTTTGCCTACTACGGAAGAAGGCTACCTGGCACTAATTCGCTCTTGGAGGGA
>CASBPW010000176.1 GCA_949127685.1 Candidatus Sivonenia alaskensis PMM_0068
GCTCTTCGCGGAAGGCTTTAGCGATAGGAGAGCATCCTTCTGCCTGGGCCCCAGAGCAACGAACGTTCTTCTCGGCAACCAGCCCGGTCTTGATAAATTCTTGGAAGCCTTTGTGAATCTTGGTGAAAAGAGAACCAGAGGCCAAAGGAGCGATGATGTGGTCAGGGAGTTCCCAGCCTAGTTGCTCGGCAATTTCAAAACCGATAGTCTTAGACCCTTCGGAGTAGTAGGGGCGGAGGTTGATATTCACAAAACCCCAACCATAACGGTCCGCCACCTCAGAACAGAGGCGATTGACTTGGTCGTAGTTGCCTTCGACCGCTAAAACTTGGGGACCATAAATCAGGGTGCCGAGGACTTTTCCCGCTTCTAAGTTAGAAGGAATAAAGACAAAGCACTCTAATCCAGCATGGGCTGCAATCGCTGCCGTGGAGTTAGCCAAATTTCCTGTACTCGCGCAGGCCACCGTCGTAAATCCTAATTCCCGTGCCCGAGTCAAAGCGACAGAAACCACCCGGTCTTTGAAACTCAAGGTCGGGGTGTTGACCGCATCATTTTTAATAAAGAGTTCTTTTAAGCCCAATCGGCGTGCAAGGCGGTCCGCTCTAACTAGGGGCGTCAGCCCCGTACCCAGATCAATCAAATTGTCAGAAGTGACAGGAAGGAAGGGACGGTAGCGCCAAATCGAAAGCGGCCCTGCTTGGATAGTGGCTCGGGTAACTTGACGGGCAATTGCCTCATAGTCGTAATGAGCTTCTAGCGGTCCGAAGCAGAACTCACATACATGGGTAGCTTTCGCTTCGTACTCAGTGCCACACTCACGACAACGTAAACCTTTGAGCGTGCATTGTGCACTCAAGGGCTGGGTGTTCGCAGTTAAGGAATCGGTAAGGAGCTGCCTAGCAGTCATAAAAGCAAGTTTTTTATGGGTTCGAAAAAATATAACACGCCCTGTCAAGCCCTACAAACAATCCTGACTTTTTTAGTCAGGATTCATATTTTCATTGCCAAGGCCCCAGAGCAAAGCTAGCCACAGCCAGAACTGAGCATTCACCCGTGCATCGTTAAAAGGCACATCAAAAAGGCCAAAGATAAAATAGGCTCCTAAGGCTAATCCCAAGCCAATCGCGAACCAGCGAGTTTCTGTATCGAGCCTAGGCCAAGCACGAAACCCTCTCCAGAAAGAAAACCCGTAAAAGCCAAGGAGCGCAAGGGCTACAGGGAAGCCCATCTCTGAAAAATAGGTTAGATAAATGTTATGGGCGTGAAGGGTATCGCCCTTTTTCTTGTATATATTGTTCCCTACCGCAGGGTAGGACTGTAGCCCCCAACCTGTTAGGGGCCGAGCCAGTGCCATTTTCCAGGCAATATTCCAGGCTTCTACTCGATTCTGCGTTGAAGTATAGGATGCTGTGGTCTGGTCGATGCTGTCCTGAAGCTTAACCCAGATCACCTCTGGCACGACCCTGCGACTAACTTGAACCCATGATTGCTGAGGGGGGCCAAATCCTGCTACTAAACATAGTCCGATCGTAACCACCAAGATGGTAATACTCCAGAGCCGTTTGCCATAGGCTAAGAGGGCTCCAATGGCTAAAAATACACCACCCCAAGCATTCCGCGACTGTGTTCCTATCAAGCTGCTAAAACTAACCAAGGCACTGTAGCCGCTCCACAAACGGGCAGGGATAGAAATCTTGCTGAGCGCTAGAGCCAATCCTACGGGCACCATCAACAAAAAATAAGCAGCGGCAAAGGTCGGCCAGGCGAAGAAGGAAGTGACGCGCTCAAGGACGCCAGGCTCTTGAGAACCGAGGTTGAGCGTAATCTTAGTCCCCCAATGATCCAAATTTAAAAGGATGAGTTCCTGGTTTTTATCTGAGGCCCATTCCAAAACACCCGCTGTTCCTGCGAGCACTCCACCGGCCAGAGACCATAGCAAGACTTGTTTTAGCTGTTCTGGAGTCTTCACTAAGCGAGTGATTAACCAGAAAAATAAAAAGAAAGGCAGGTAGTTGAACAAACCTGGCAAGCTGACGAGGGGGACGTACCCTAAAAGGCTTGTCACCAAGAGTCCTAGACTGATTAGGCTAAGTACCTTTATGGCCAGAACAGAATTTTTTGTCTTGTTGCCCTCTGATTTTCTGGCCCATAATTCTCCTCCAAGCGCGATCAGCCAGCACAAGAGGACCAGCACCACACTGACTGGAATCGTGGCGCATCCTATCAGGAAAAACCGCCATAACCAACTATCTTTAGGGGGATAAACTTTAGGAGGATAAACCTGACTCATGAACCCAAGTCAACGCGCTCATTTATCATCTCACTGATGGCTCTCATCCTGATCACCGGACCGAGTCGTTCTGGAAAAAGTGAGTGGGCAGAAGCCCTAGCCCAAAGAACGACCCAACCGATCACCTACATTGCTACAGCGGTTCACAACCTGGACGATCCGGAATGGGAAGCACGCATTGCTCAGCATCAGCAAAGACGTCCTGAATCCTGGAAAGTTCTTGAGCTAAATCGAGAATTAATTTCCTATCTGCAACAGCAGCAAGACCCTACCGCGTGTCTGCTCATTGATTCCCTTGGTACTTGGTTGGCTTCTTGGCTAGAAGAATCTGAGGAGAATTGGGAGCCGATCGCAACCGCATTCACGGAAGTGATCACAAACTACAAGGGGACCGTAATTCTTGTGAGTGAAGAAGTTGGCTGGGGCGTAGTTCCTGTCTATCCGATGGGAAGGCTTTTTCGAGATCGTTTAGGAACCCTGAATCAGACGCTAGGAGTAATGGCACAAGAAGCCTATCTAGTCGTTAGTGGCTATGCTCTGGATCTCAAAAAGTTCGGAATACCTACTCAAATGTAATCACTTAAGATTCCTTTAAGGGTGCTGTATTTAGAGTCAATTCCTAAAGTTTCAGGATTGGTTGCATTATATCGCAAATGACGCGTTTCCATCTGGAACCGCTCAAAGGGATCTATTTGAATGTTAAAGACCTTAATAATTAATTGAACAAGAGGTGGAGAGAGATTAATCGTGAAAGGTATTTTATAACCTAGGTAATCGGCAAATTCTCTAATTACCTCTTCTGCTGTTATATTTGGGTTGCCCAGTACGATATTTTTTTCTGAGGAACCATGCTCCACTATATGTTGAACAACCATAGCAATATCATAGGCATGAATGAAATGCAAACTGCCATCTACGCGTAAAAAGCGCGCTATTTTTACCCAGCGAGCCACTTCCGGAATGCCCAATGAAACGGGGGTGTAAGGATTCTCTTTATCCCCTCCAAAAATGACCGTCGGATAGAGCGTAATAATCTTGTCATATACTTTCAAATCGGGAAGTTTCTCATGACAGACGTATTTGCTGCGAATATAGTCACTGCCTAGTTTTCCTGCCTCGGGCATCGGTTGGTGCCGATCATTTAAAATGCTGGCGGTAGAAAAGTAAAGAATTCGATGGCACCGAGAATCTTCCAAAAGTTGAAAAAGCTTTAAGGAAGCATCAAGATTGATTTCAAAAGGGGTATTGCCTCCTCCCCAAGCTGCAGCCAAATGGATCACTTGATCCATGGTTTTTAAGACTTCTTTATAATTTTCTATTTGACCTAAATCTCCTTGATGTACCGTCAAATTTGGATAAGCGTCGGGGTCAAATTGAAGCTTCTTGGGGTTCCGTACGAGCAGGTGGAGATGATACTGGGAATCGGCAATCAAGCGACGAAAAACATAGTGTCCAACACAGCCGCTTGCCCCAGTCATAAAAATATTTTGCGTCATAATCAAAATGCTAAGTTTTGAAGAGAACCCTTGTCAATCCGCATTCAGACGGCGAGTAGGGCATTAGCCTTAGGGGTTGGCCTGATTCTTATATGGAATCCTCTGTCCATACAAGCTCAGCAGGCCATTCCTGCACAAACTACTGAACCTCAAACCCAAACTCAGACCGATGGCTATCGCGGGCTAGTGACCAGGGTATGGCAAACGGTCCAGGACCGATATTATGATCCCGGATTTCGGGGGCTGGACTGGCAAAGCTATCAAAAAGCCTATGTCCAGCGTTCCTATGCCAAACCGGAACAGGCCTATAAAGCAGCGCAGGAACTCCTGAGTAAACTGCAAGACCGCTACACCCGTTTTCTGGCTCCTGCCCAATTCCAAAAAGTGGCGGTGCCCAGCGTAGGTCTTGCTAATCGGGAATCCAGCCCAGCCCTGGAAGCTAAAGCCTTGTCAGGAGTCGGTTATCTCAAACTCAATCGGTTTAATCCTCAAGCAGCCCCCCAAATGGCTCAAGCGATTCAGGACCTACAGGGTCAGGATGTTGCAGGGTTTATTTTGGACCTACGGGATAACCGGGGTGGGCTTTTTGATAGTGCCGTCCAGATCGCCCAGCAATGGCTAGGATCCGGTGTCGTAGCTCAAGTCTATGGGAGAGGGGGAAAACAGCAGATAGAAGTCCAAGGCCAAGCGCTTAGCCAATTGCCCTTGGTCGTCTTGGTCAACCAAAGTTCAGGTTCAGCCAGTGAGATCTTAGCAGGGGTTCTTCAAGAGCGTGGACGAGCAAAAATTATTGGACTAAAGACTTTTGGGAAGGCTTCCATCCAAACGGTATTTAGCGAAAAAGATGGGTCTGGTTTTTTGGTGACCACTGCTCATTACCTTCTTCCGTCCGGAAAAGACCTTGACCATCGGGGTATACAGCCCGATATCGTCGTTTTTGATGGACCGAGGAAAGACCAAGACCCTTCTCTAGCCAAAGCGCTGACGCTGTTTCAAAAAAAACTTTAACTTTCTCGGGCAATAAGACGTTTTTTCGGGCATACAGAACAGAATAGAACTGGACTCTGAGTGTATTGAACACTACACTAGAGTGCTACGGTCGTGATTAAGGGCATACGCGTGTTGCATACAACGGGGGCCGCAGCCTTAGTGGATAGCTTGCACCGTCAGGGCGTCCAACACATCTTTGGCTATCCTGGTGGAGCGATTCTTCCCATCTACGATGAAGTTTACAAGGCAGAAGCTGAAGGTAAACTCAAGCATTTTTTAACCCGACATGAGCAAGGGGCGGCTCACGCTGCGGATGGTTATGCGCGGGCTACAGGCAGGGCAGGCGTCTGTATGGCGACTTCAGGGCCAGGGGCGACCAATCTGGTAACCGGGATTGCTACGGCCCATATGGATTCTGTTCCTATGGTGGTCGTAACCGGTCAAGTTTCACGCGCGGCCATTGGCTCTGATGCCTTCCAAGAAGCGGATATTTTTGGCATTACCCTCCCCATCGTCAAGCATTCCTATGTAATCCGGGAAACTTCAGCCATTGCCCGAACGGTTTCTAGTGCCTTCCATATCGCCAGTACGGGCCGTCCCGGACCTGTCTTGATCGATGTGCCCAAGGATGTTGGGCAGGAGAGCTTTGACTACAACCCAGAGCCTCCCAAAATCAGAATTGATGGCTACCGCCCCACCACAAAGGGTAATCCCAGACAGATTCAAGCCGCTTTGGTCCTCTTGGAGCAAGCAGAAAAACCCCTGCTCTACGTAGGCGGAGGTGCGATTACTTCTGGAGCCTTTGCTGAGATTCGCCAATTGGCAGAACTCCTCCATCTTCCGGTGACGACTACTTTGATGGGTAAAGGGTCTTTCCCGGAGAATCATCCTCTCTCCGTCGGGATGTTGGGCATGCACGGGACAGCTTATGCAAATTTCGCGGTTACTGAATGTGACCTCTTGATCGCGGTGGGCGCTCGTTTCGATGACCGGGTGACGGGTAAACTCGATACTTTTGCCAGCGGAGCTAAGGTCATCCATATTGATATTGACCCGGCTGAAGTAGGAAAGAACCGAGGTCCTGAGGTCCCGATTGTTGGGGACGTGAAGACCGTTTTACAAGAACTCTTGGAGCGCTTAGCTGCCCGCAACGGACATTCAAAAGGTTCTACTTCCTTAACCGCCCCTTGGCTCAAACGGATAGACCAGTGGAAACAGGACTATCCTCTCCATGTCCCCCATGATGGCGTACGTCTCTATCCCCAGGAAGTGATTGTCGCTTTCCGTGACCAGGCTCCCAATGCTTACTACACGACGGATGTAGGTCAGCATCAGATGTGGGCTGCCCAATTTTTACGCAATGGCAACCGCCAATGGATCTCCTCTGCGGGCCTAGGCACGATGGGTTTTGGTTATCCTGCGGCGATTGGGGTCCAGGTTGCATTGCCTGAGGAACAGGTAGTCTGTATAGCTGGAGATGCCAGCGTCCAGATGAATATTCAGGAAATTGGCACGGCGGTGCAGTACCATCTGCCCGTTAAGTGCGCCATTATCAACAACGGCTGGCAGGGGATGGTCCGTCAGTGGCAGCAAGCTTTCTACGAAGAGCGCTACTCTAATTCAGACATGGCTCCCTCGATGCCCGATTTCGTCAAAATTGCTGAGGCTTATGGCGCTAAAGGTGTAGTTATAGATCATCCTGACCAGCTCCAGGAAGCGGTGAAGGATATTTTGGCCCATGATGGCCCTGTAGTGGCGGATTTTCAAGTAGTTCGCGATGAAAATTGTTACCCGATGGTCCCGCCCAATTCCTCCAATGCTCAAATGGTTGGTTTACCCGAACGGCCAATGACAGACCGGATTGAACTGGTCTATTGTCCCAACTGTGGGGCTAAAAATCCTTCTTTGAACCATTTCTGTCCTGAATGCGGCACGAAGCTCTAGCTGGGGTCCTCCCAGAAATGGAGCTGCGTGGAAACTAAGATATGAAGGTAGCCATTGTTCACGAATATCTGATTCAGCAAGGTGGATCAGAGAACTGTGTTGAGGCCCTTTTAGAAATTTTTCCAGACGCTCCCATCTTTAGTTGTTTCTATAGCCCAGAGACTATGCCTGAGCGTTGGCAGAAGAGGGATATTCGTACTTCTTTTCTGCAAAATCTTCCTTTAGGCAAGAAGAATTATCAAAAACGTCTGCAGTACTTTTTGCCGCTGATGCCTTTGGCTTATGAACAGTTTGACCTCAGGGATTTTGATTTAATCCTCTCCAGTTGCCATGCTTATGCCAAAGGAGTGCTTACCAGTGTGGATAGCCTACACATCAGCTATATTCACACGCCCGTCCGTTATCTATGGGATTTGAATCAAGAATATCTGGCCAGCTATAAACCAGGTTCCTGGCAAGCCAAATTAGCTCCGGTTGCCCAGCATTATCTGAGAAACTGGGATTTTCAGGCGGCTCAACGACCGGATTACTTAGTGGCTAATAGTAATCATGTACAGCGTCGTATTGAAAAGTTCTATCGTCGTAACGCAACTACGATCTATCCTCCAGTCGATGTCGATTATTTTTCCCCAACTGCTTCTCCAACAGAAGATTACTATCTGCTGGCAGGTCGTCTAGTTGGTTATAAGCGCGTAGACCTTGCCATTCAAGCTTTTAATCAACTGGGTTTGAAATTACGGGTTGTTGGTGAAGGCCCTGAACTGCAAGAACTAAAATCTATAGCTAAGTCTAATATCACTTTTTCTCCTCATCTTTCTCGTCAGGAACTCAAAGATTGTTTTGCCAACTGTCGCGCTTTAATCTTTCCTGGTGAAGAAGATTTTGGCATCGTACCTTTGGAGGTGCAATCCTGCGGTAGACCTGTGATTGCCTATGGCAGAGGAGGCGCTTTAGAAACGGTAGTGAAAGAAAAAACAGGTCTTTTCTTTAAAGAACAGACGGTAGAAGCCTTGATGAATGCTGTAAAAGAATGTGAGAATCAGACATGGGATAGTACTATTATCTGTAGCCACGCTCAACAATTTTCCCGAACACGCTA
>CASBPW010000177.1 GCA_949127685.1 Candidatus Sivonenia alaskensis PMM_0068
ACCCGGCGCTTCAAACCTTCTATCAGTGGCTTGCCCGAAACAAGGATCTCATTCCACTTGAATAGGACCCAGTGGCTCTATGCTTTTAGCAGGCTGCGGCAACGAGAAACTTCGCTATGGGGGTTTAGACTGCGCGTGCAAGTCATGATTCAGCCATCTAAGATGATTTGAACCGCCTCATGCAAGTTTTGGACCACTTTCCACGGAGCCAACTTGTCGAGGTGGTGTTGGTTCCGGATCCCGGAGAGGACGGCTAAAGAGGGAATCCCCAGCCGTTGACCCGCGAGGATGTCTGCCTCCGTGTCTCCCACCATGTAGCATTGGGCGTCTTCATCTACAGTAGCTTTCTTAAATGCTTTATGGGCACGGGTTAAGAGCATCGCTTTATCCCGGATGTCATCATCTTTGACGTGATCATTGGAGATGCAGTAGCGATGTTCTACTTCAAAGAAGCGTTCGAGGTCAAATTTGGACAAGGCAGGTTCTAGTTCTCGCACTAAGCGCATCGTTACCACCCCCAGCATGACCCCAGCCGCCTGTAAACGTTCAAGGGCTGCGATAGCGGTGGGATGGATTTCGTCTAAAGGGAAATATTCAATAGCATGAACTAATTTTTTGCGTAAACGGGCAAATTCTTTGGCTTGCTCAGGATTTAAGCCGGAACGAATCCCAATTTCTTTTTCTGGGACCTTGGCGCGCTTATAGTCCCAAAAAGTGTTTTTATCGAGCGGGAGGAGGTCAGAACTTTGGGCGGCTTCTCTGAGTACATGCTGATAGACCTGATAGTAGCGTTCAGAAACATCAATAATCGGACCATCAAAATCGGTGAAAACCCAGAGCTGCATGCATTTAAAGAAAATTGGTTTAACAAGCTTAATATACCTGAGTGACTAGAGTTTACTAAGACATAATATTTGCCACGCTCGACTCTTAATTTTCTAGGGCTAACCTGTAGACCCACCTCTGGAAAGAACTTAAGATCGTTTGCATGGAGAACCGCACGCACTACCAGCGACTAGAAGTCTCAACCTCTGCCAGTACAGAGCAGATCAAAGCTGCTTATCGGCGGCTCGCTCGGCAGCACCATCCAGATTTGAACAATGGTACCGATGCGGAAATCATGAAGCAGCTCAATGAAGCCTATGCTGTGCTCACAGAAATTAAGCGTAGAGAGAGCTATGACCAAACCCTAGAAGATATTCCCCGGCCCTACCATGTACCCAAGAACCAGATTAAACCCAGAGGGAGCCGGGAAGACGAAGCGCAAGTCCTCTGGTTACAGCGGATATATCATCCCGTATCTCGTTCGATTAGTCGCATAGTCGATTCGTTTGAAAGTCGTTTAGAAGACCTTTCCTATGACCCCTATGATGATGAACTGGTGGAAGCCTTTGCTGAATATCTGGAAACTTCGCAACGCTCTTGTGATATAGCCTGGACTACTTTTCGCTCTAAGCCGAATCCAGCGACTTTAGCTTTAGCTGCTGAATATCTGTATCACAGTCTGAATCAACTTAAAGATGGCCTTGATGAGTTGGGCTACTTTGTCCAGAACTATGGGGTAGGCCATCTGCACACAGGCCAAGATTTATTGACCATCTGTGCGGAACTTATGTGCAAAGCAGAAGAAGCGATGGCCAATTCAGGGCTTGTTCAGAGGCGCTGAGGGCATTCATTGCATTCGTAAAGCCTTGTACACTGGAATGTGAGCTTTTTGGAAGTTTTGTGAAGGTCGCGATTATCGGTGCAGGTTTAGCCGGGATGAGCACGGCCATCAGTTTGGTGGATGAAGGGCATGAAGTAGTCCTCCTTGAAGAAAAGCCTTTTGTGGGTGGGAAAGTAGGCTCTTGGCAAAATGCTCAGGGAGACCATTTGGAAATGGGACTCCATGTATTCTTTGGCTGCTACTACAACTTCTTTGCCATGTTGGAGAAAGTGGGAGCCAGGGACCGTTTTCTGCTCAAGGAGCATACCCATACCTTTGTGAACCGGGGGCAAGATATTCGGGAATTAGATTTTCGCTTTATGGTAGGTGCCCCCTTTCACGGCCTCAAAGCTTTTTTCACCACGCCTCAACTTTCCTTTGCCGATAAGATTGGTAACTCTTTAGCCCTTGGTACCAGTCCAATTGTGAAGGGTTTGGTCAGTTATGAAGCAGCCCTGAAAGATATTCAAGCGCTGGATAGTGTGAGTTTTGCCCACTGGTTCAAAAGCCACGGGGGGAACGAAGCTAGCCTCAAAAGGCTATGGAATCCAATTGCCTATGCTTTGGGATTTATTGATACCGAGCAGATTAGTGCTCGCTGCATGCTGACAATCTTCCTCTTCTTTGCCACCAAAACCGATGCTTCTAAGTTGAACTTTTTGGATGGGGCTCCGGCAGAACGGTTACATCAGCCCCTGATGAAGTACATCACCGAACGGGGTGGGCAGTTCCGCATAAAAAGTCGGGTCCAGGAAATCGTCACAGAACGTGGTCGGGTTCAAGGGCTTTTGCTCAAAGACGGAACCCAGATCAAAGCCGACGCCTATGTTTGTGCGGCAGCGGTCGATGGTGCTAAGAAAATCTTGCCCCAGCAGTGGCGGCAGTTTCCGCTCTTTGACAATATCTATCGCCTCACCTCAGTTCCCGTCGCTACAGTGCAATTACGCTTTGATGGCTGGGTAACCGATATTGATAATCTGCTCTACACAGCCGATGCAGACTTCTCTTGCTTTGCGGACCTCGCCCTCACCAGTCCCAAAAATTACTACATGGAGGGTGAAGGGTCTCTGTTGCAATTGGTGCTTACCCCTGGTGATCCGTTCATTGCCATGCCAAACGAACAGGTAGCAATGCACACCCTGAGACAAGTGCAAGACCTATTCCCTTCCAGCCGAAAGCTCAACTTGTTGCGCTGGAATGTGGTGAAACTCTCTCAGTCGCTCTATCGGGAAGCCCCCGGCATGGACCCCTATCGGCCCAAGCAAACTACTCCCATTGAGAATTTCTTCTTGGCGGGAGCCTACACGGCACAGGACTACATAGACTCTATGGAAGGAGCGACCCTTTCTGGGAATTTGGCTGCCCGCGCCTTGTTGGAGAAAATGGGTTAGGAGATAAACATGTTTACGATATTTATCTCCATTGACTTAGGGCTTATGAGTAGCTTCATTCTCATTTCACTCAGCTCATTGCTGTGAATAATTACGATAAAAAGAAGCCCCCTTCAAATGAGAGGGGGCCATAGATTAGAACTGTGGAACAGGCGGTGCTCCCACTCCTACAAAATTACGGGGACCCGAGTAGTTTGTAAAAACCTGCCACGATGGCGTGACTGGCTTAAACCTACCACCAGACACTCCGCCATGGGTGCGAAATCCATCGTAATCACTCGTTGTACTAGCCCAAGAGTCAAGACCAACTTGGCCGAGATAACCCAACTGGTTGCAGTCAGTCAAATCAGAACCCGAGTTTGCAATGCAACGCATCGACTGAGACAGAACAATCGCTTTCACATCTGCCCAATTGATTCCGAATCTATTGCCAAACCCATGAAAGTTGAAACCAACTTCGCTCCCGTCCTGGACGAATCGTCCTCTTCCGCTTCCTGGTCCATTGTTGGTCGCAGGCTGCGCATTATTGATTCCAGACCTGACGGACTTGTATCCACTGGCTTCATCCCTGAAATCGGCCCCAGTAGCCTCATTGTTGACAAAATCCTCAGCAAAAGCAGCTCCAGCAGTCGGCTGTTTGATTACGGTGACCCATTTCTGCTGTGAAATCGAGAAATACGATACAACCATATCCGTGGTTAAGATCCTTGCATTCGGGATAACCTTCCGTCCGCCAAGGACTCCCCCTGGGCAAGCATTATAGATCTGGTTGTAGGCTGCCCCTGCTAACTGTTGACCTCTTCCTTGGACACCCTTAGCAACATCCTCAAGACCCCCTCCACCGAACTTCCAAGAATAGCCATTGGGGACTCCGCATGGATATCCTATGCTTGGGGCAGAGGGATTAGACTGCAGTTTTCCATTTTCTCCCTCAAAATCAAAAGCAATAGCTGCTTCAAATTGAGCTTGAGTAAAGGAGAGTGTTCCCGGTGTTGGTGTCAGAGTTAGAGTTGGAGTCAGCGTAGGAGTAGAAGTAGTAGCTGGCGTGGAGTCTATCCCAAACACCTGTAGCTCACTGACTGAGATGAAATGGGCAGAACCACCTGGCACTCCATAGACGCGTATCCCCTTCCCACTGATGGCTGGGAAATTCAGGGTATAAGACTCATAGGTGACATTATTGTTCGCTCCCGGATATGTCGGAGTTGCGGTCACATTTGGAACATTGACCCAGGTTCCGCCTTGGAGCACTTGCACTGTGAGGCCATTAAACCAGCCACCATCCCCAAAGTGCTTGCCTTCTTGGAAGATAACTTGATTGAAGGTCTTGGTGCTGGTGTACTGATAGCCGACCCAGTCCTGTGTCGCCGAAGTGTTGGAAGTGTAACTGTCGTATTGACGGTTGGAATCTTGATTACCAACTGGGGGCTTATCTCCATCACGGATGACCCCCAGGTTGTGGTTACCCCCCCCTGTAGGATTAGTTACTCGCGCAACGATAGACCCCTGAGAGGTAAGCTCTATGGTTCCAGCGTGGGCAGGCAGACAGGACAAAGAGAAAAGAGCGAGGCTCACCAGGACGGACCGGGTCGTATCTTTCCT
>CASBPW010000178.1 GCA_949127685.1 Candidatus Sivonenia alaskensis PMM_0068
ATCTAAAAATCTATAAAACCCAGCGTAATCCAGAGAAAAAAGCTAGATTAATCTGTTTAGTATCAAAATTAATCATGATCACAGTCTATTTTAGGTATCATTCCTATTTATCTGGAACGGAGTCCTCCTGCGGAGAGACCTCTAGGGAAAAAGCAGACGCCAGAGGAACAACGGCCTATCCTTGGTCTTTCCAATTTTTTGAGTGCCGACTGCTATGTTCTTACTCTTTTGTTTTGCTACTTTGGCTTTGGTAACAGACTCGCTATATCTGCGCCTATTTAAGGGTTAGAGGAGTACAAATTGGGCATGACCGCATCCTCAGGGAAGAAAGAATCAAAGCGCTGATTGAGCCAGCCAGCCGCAGATGGAGCAAGTGGTGGACGCCAACTTTGCTCCCTCTCATGCTTACACCGGGTATATCCAGTCCTGGAGGGGGTCACCTGAAATTTTGAAATTGCTCTGGAAGCATCGGCATCAAATGATACAATTTCGTTAAACTCCCCTAACTTAACTGTTA
Organism: Candidatus Sivonenia alaskensis PMM_0068; assembly: GCA_949127685.1. Taxonomy (GTDB): domain Bacteria; phylum Cyanobacteriota; class Cyanobacteriia; order Gloeobacterales; family PMM-0068; genus Sivonenia; species Sivonenia alaskensis. The sequence continues at coordinate 518 of CASBPW010000178.1, forward strand.
GATCCCCCCGATTGCGCTTTGTTAAGCAGCCGATACTTGTGGGATGATGGGCCTATTCTCTGTGAAAAAATATCTTGGGCGCTCAATTACGCAGCTATGTCTACCTTGATAGCCTTCAACACCAGTTCGCTGCCTTTCTAGGAACTATTGCCCATGGCTTTCTGCCCTTACCAGGTGATGCCTCGTTGTGGGTGGAAATTTCCCCTGGTATGGAGATTAACCGAGTCACGGACATTGCCTTGAAGTCAGCGGTAGTGCGGCCCGGTCTACAGATGGTTGAGCGCCTCTATGGAAGTCTTGAACTCCATTCCAATCGCCAGGGAGAGGTTAAAACTGCGGGCAGAGCGATCCTAGAGTATTTACAGTTATCTGAGCGGGACCGCATCAGGCCCCAGGTTGTCTCTAACCAGATCATCCGTAACATTGATCCCCACCAGTCACAGATTATCAACCGCTTCAAGCGCGGTCAGATGCTCCTGGCTGGCCAAACTCTTTTTGTGATGGAAGTTGAACCTGCAGCCTATATTGCGCTAGCGGCAAACGAAGCGGAAAAAGCGGCGAACATCAATATCCTTGAAGTGCTGCCCTTCGGGAGTTTTGGGCGGATGTACCTTGGGGGTGAAGAACGCGACATTATGGTAGGTGCTGCGGCCGCTATTGATGCCATCAAGAATGTCTATGGGCAAGAAGACGCTGATAATAATCAGACAGAGTAGGGACGCACCTAATAGACAGGGTGGTCGAACTCCAAAAGCATATCTACAAGAACAGGCAACGATAGGCCAACGATGTTGGTGTAGCATCCTTCAATCATTTCTACCAAACCAGCCCCCATTCCTAGAATGGAATAGCTCCCTGCTGCATTGACGGATTCCCCCTTAGCAAGGTAGGTGCAAATCTGTGTAAGGGTTAGTGGACGAAATTTGACCCGAGTGGTCTCGCAGCGCAACAAATGTTTATTCCCCTCAATCAAGACCATTCCAGTATGGACGGTGTGCCAACGACCTTGTAGCATCTGCAGCATGGCAATAGCCTTGTCCATATCATGGGGCTTCCCAAGCACATGCCCATCTTGGAAAACAATAGTATCCGCCCCCAGGATTAAATCTCTTGGATAGGCTTGCTGTAACGCGAGTGCTTTGCCCAAGGCATTATGCATCACCAGTTTATCGGGAGGCATAGCATTATCCATTACCTCAGCGTACTGGCTGACAAACGCTCGAAATTCAATACCCATCTGGCGTAGCAGTTCCCTGCGGTACGAAGATTCAGAAGCCAAAATCAAGGAAATTGCCATTGCCCCATTGATAAACTATTCATTCCATTGCGCAGTATAATACAAGCGATCCCCCAGGCTCTCCAAGATTTGCTGTTCGTAGCGGGCTTTGTTATGTTCAGGCCTCCCTGAGTAAAAGCTCTAACACTAATTTGGCCCCAATATAGCGAAGGTGCCACTAGAGCCAAAGTAGCCTTAGAAATCCTGATGCCACAAGGCTTTAGAGCCGCTTAGACGTCTTTCAGAATTATCGCCCAATAAATCCAAAGCGAAGTGCATAATTTAGGGAGATTCCGTTGTTCAAGCTAAACCGGAGTAGCCGCCTTTTTTGCTTTAATTTCACTGAGCAACCCCCCCGCTTTCAGCAATTGAGCTTCCCGTGGAGTGAGGTCTGTCTTAGCGATAAAAGAAGTGCCCTTGGTTAGGTTATGGACCGTCACATTCCCTGTTTTCATAGCCTGATGTAGGTCAGAAAACTGGAGTTCATCCCCTTGGGTGATGCCGTCATAGTCGTTTTCGTCGGCAAAGGTGACAGGCAGAATCCCAAAGTTTATCAGGTTAGCCCGGTGAATACGGGCAAAACTTTTCACCAAAACTATACGCACACCCAGATACATAGGAGCCAACGCCGCGTGCTCCCGAGAAGAACCCTGACCATAGTTTGAACCGCCGACTACGATAGATTTGCCCGCCGCTTTCGCCCGTTCGGGAAAGGTCGGGTCTACGCGCATAAACACGAATTCAGAAATCGCGGGGATGTTGGAGCGTAAAGGTAGGACTTTCGCACCGGCAGGCATAATGTGGTCTGTCGTAATATCATCACCCGTAACCAAAAGTACAGGTGCTTTCACTTCGTTGGGTAGAGGTTCTGCCAGCGGCACGGGCTTAATATTGGGCCCGCGCTCAACCGTGACCTGACCATCTTTGGTAGGAGGGACAATCATGTTGTCATGGACCAAATACTGATCGGGAATTTCGATCTGGATCGGTTCGATACCCAAGTCTCTGGGGTCCGTAATTTTTCCAGTAAGGGCTGCGGCGACACATACTTCCGGACTGGAGAGATAGACCAAATCCTCACTGGTCCCCGAACGACCTTTAAAGTTCCGGTTGAAACTACGGACAGAGACCGTACCCGTCGCCGGAGCCTGTCCCATCCCAATGCAAGGACCGCAGGAAGATTCTAGAATTCTCGCGCCCGCCGTAATCAAATCGGAGAAATAGCCATCTCGGACAATCATTTCAAATACTTGCTTAGAACCTGGGGTAAGCGTCATGCTTACATTCGGATGGACCTGCTTGCCCCGTAGCATCAACGCCGCTGTCGCCAGGTCTTCATAGGAAGAATTGGTACAAGAGCCAATGCATACCTGACTGACCACGGTTCCCTGCACTTCCCGCACGGAAACGACCTTATCCGGCGAAGAAGGACACGCGATCAAGGGCTCCAGCCTGTCCAGATTGATCTCCACCACTTCATCGTAGGCGGCTCCTTCATCGGCCCCATAGGCCACCCAAGCATCTCCACGGCCTTGCGCCTCTAGAAAGTCCTTGGTTCTGCTATCCGAGGGGAAAACACTGGTCGTTGCACCCAGTTCCGCACCCATATTCGTAATTGTAAACCGATGGGAAACACTGAGGCTGAGCACACCAGGACCGAAGTACTCCACAATTTTGCCCACGCCCCCTTTGACCGTCCGCTGGCGCAGGAGCTCTAGAATTACATCTTTGCCTGCACACCAAGGCTGCAGGGTCCCAGTCAGTTTGACGCCCAAAACCTTGGGACAGGTCAAGAAATAAGGTTCTCCCGCCATCGCCACGGCGACGTCTAGACCACCCGCACCAATAGCAATCATGCCTAGGCCACCAGCAGTCGGGGTATGGGAATCAGAACCGAGCAGGGTTTTACCGGGGACGGCGAAACGCTCCCGATGGACTTGGTGACAAATCCCATTGCCTGGACGAGAAAAATAGATACCGTACTTAGCGGCTACAGACTGGAGATAGCGGTGGTCATCAGCATTCTCAAAGCCCGTTTGGAGCATGTTGTGGTCCACATAGCTGACTGACAACTCTGTTTGGACCTTGGGGATATCCATGGCTTCAAACTGGAGATATGCCATCGTGCCTGTGGCATCCTGGGTCAAGGTCTGGTCAATACGAATCCCGATTTCCTCCCCAGCTTTTAATGTCCCCGATACCAAATGGGCTTCCAGAATTTTATAAGTCAGACTTTGAGCCACCACAGCTTTTCCCCTTGATTGCTATTTTCAGTAAAGTACGCAATATTTACGCTCTTATAAGACTACTTTAGCTTTTTGCGGTTGCAGGAATGTTCCTCCCTAACAAAATGCGACTTCAACCCGGCTCATCCTTTAAGGTTATCTCGAATACTTTCCTGTGGAAGGTCAAGCGTGTAGTTTATTGAGGGACAGGAAGCAACTATAAACAAATCCCAGTATTAAATCTGAATTCGGATGCATATTAATTTCTATGGATGAACTTAGCCAATACGCCTATGAATATAAGCAACGCAAAACTGATCTCCGCTGCGTTACATCCACTGCTCACTCCAGCAGTGGGTTTTCTGATGTTGATCACAACC
>CASBPW010000179.1 GCA_949127685.1 Candidatus Sivonenia alaskensis PMM_0068
CCACATCCCAGTGCATCAACCGATCCTGGAACCCCTTGGCTTGCGCAAACGCTTTCAGCTCTTGCAATTCTTCGGTGGCGGCATCAAAGCTAGCAACTCGGAGTTCTTCCAGCAATTTTTCCACTGCTGCGACGGAAGGGGCCATTTTGCTGGCGAGGCTCAGGGCCGCATAATGAGCAAAACCTAGAAGATTCGCCTTTTCCTTACGCAGCGTCAAGATCCGATCAATCAAAGGTGTATTGTCCCATTCTCCCGAAGAAGCACGGCTGATCACAGCCCGGTAGATCTTTTCTCGCAAATCCCGGCGGGTACTGTGCTGCAAAAAGGGACCATAGCTGGGAGCATCCAGCGTAATCCGCCAAGGGCCTTCTTCAGGCGTAGCCTGCTCTTCACCCGCCGCCCGAGCGATCTGAGCCGTCAAACTAAGCAAACTGGGCGGCAAACCATCCACTTCTTCTTTGGTGGTTAAGGTCATGCCAAAAGCTTTGGTGGCATCCAGTATGTGGTTGGAAAATTTAGTAGAAAGCTCAGCCAGTTCCATCTGAATGGCATTAAACTGTTCTCGCTCAGCCCCCTCTAAACCAACTCCAGACAGTTCTGCTTCTTGGATAGCTGCTTCTACCAGGCGTTGCTGGGCTTCGTCCAGGGTTGCCCAGAGGTCTCCTTCTTTCATGGCTTTAAAGGCTTGATAAAGAGGCTTGCTCTGCCCCAATTTGTTGGCAAATTGGACTACTAAGGGCTCCATCGCTTGGTAGGCTTCCCGCAATTCTGGGCTATTCTTCACGCCCATGAGATGTCCTACGGCTCCCCAGCCCCAGCTCAAGCGCTCTGTCAGACGCTCCAAAGGTTCCACCAATCCCTGCCAGGTGGGTATCACTGCTGCTTCTAATTTCGTCAGTTCGCTATCCAATTCAGAGAGCAACTGGGTAATACCCGGTACTACATGGGCTGGGGTGATGGAATCAAAGGGAGGCAGCCCTTGACCGATCAGTAGCGGATTATCAAGACGGACCACAGTGTTCATAAGGAGATCCTCTGAAGCAAATGCTCAATTAGGTAGGGGGATATCTCGATGGTATCCGTTTTGTGTGCGACCCGACGACTCTCACCCCCCAGCCCTTCAACTCAACGTCCTTCCCCGCCAAGTAACTTGTTTGAGCTGTCGAATCCGCCAAGAATTCACCGCAATTACAAAAGTCGCCACAATGCTTACAGGATGGGCGATTAAAAGCCACCAAGGTTCTTTCCATTGGTCTAGAAGAACCCAACGGGCGAGCAAGAGCAGCACTAACTCTAGGACAACGGGTTGCCAAGAACCTTTACCGAAAACCCACAAACCCAAGAAGACGAAAGGGCTTAGCATTCCAACTAGGAGTACACACAAAAACCCTAGGAGCATTAAAGGGGAACCAAAGCCGTCGTAATAGCTGCGGGAAAACCCTTGCCAAAGTTCATTCAGGTTTCGATACATCCGGCAAGAAACGGCACGGGACCCTTCAAACCAGATGATTTTCAGCCCTTCTTTTTTGTAGACGCGCGATAGGGGTACATCTTCGGTGACCGTATCTTTAACACGTCCATGACCACCAATTTTGTGATACGGCTCAGCCTTGACGGCTAGATATTGTCCACAGGCAAGAGCAAGCGGTTTTCTCAGATCACAGACAAACGAAAAAGGTAGGAAAAAATAGCCTAATCGCAGCATAAAAGAAACCAGCAGCTTCTCACTCCAGGTCCCGACGAGTTGATAGGGGAAGGTTGTCACTAAGTCTGCATCGTGTTTGAGAAAAGTAGTTAGTAGATAACGGACACTTTGGGGCGCATGGACCGTGTCAGCGTCCGTGAACAAAAGATATTTTCCCTTGGCTACTTGGGCGAGCTGATGGCAGGCATAGGCTTTACCATGCCAACCTGAAGGCAACGTGCTCCCACGCAGGACCTTCAATCGTGCATCTTGAGCGGCTAATTTCTGAAGAATAACGCCTGTGTCGTCCGTAGATTCATCATCCAGCACAATCACTTCATAGTGCGGGTAGTCCTGTTCTAAGAGAGACGTAATGCAGGTGCGGATATTATGCCCTTCATTTCGAGCAGGAACTAAGACCGAAACCAAAATATCGGAATCGAGGGCTCTGCATTCTTGGGGAGTAGGGGTGACCTGGTGAAAAAACCAGCGATTATAGAGTACCATCCCCAAAAAAAAGGTATTCCAAACGAGAACGGTGGGATGCCAACCGTTCAGAATATCTAGCGGATTAAAACTTAAGTCCACAGAGCACAGCGAATAAGAACCTCCTGATTGTAGCGAGGTTCTATAACCATGGAGTCAGACCCTGAGCCAGAAAGACAGACGACAGGAAGAAGCTCTTATCTACTGCTGCGCACAGAGGAAGAGCGTCTTTCTTCACCTACAAGTTTTACTAAGGTACGAGGAGACAATATTTCTAAATGCGGCAAGAAGAGTTGCACTCTTCCATCAGACTCCTGTTCCCCGATCGTTCCTTTTCTGCCATCTGCTAATTGGACCTGAATTCCTTTAGAGACTTCATTAATTTGCTTAATCATGTGACTATCATAATTCCAGATGGGGCTTTTTGTTGATATGTCTATTACCCCAAAGGCTATTCCTGGTATTCCTCGTCAGGCTCTAAAATTTCGGGTCAGTCATCGTATAGAGGCTGTCTTGCGTTCAGGGCATCCCTGGCTCTTCGATCAATCAATTCAAGAACAGCAGGGAGAAGGTCCTCCAGGCAGCCTGGGCGTAGTCTTTGACCACCGAAATAAATTTCTAGCCGTAGGGCTCTATGACCCGACTTCCGTGATTCGTTTGCGCATTTTGCAAGCGAGAAGACCTGCCACGATTGACCAAGCTTGGTTTCAAGAACGTTTGCAAGAAGCCTTTGCCCTACGGGAGCCTCTGCTGGGTACAGGCACGACGGGCTATCGACTGGTCTATGGAGAAAATGATGGACTCCCAGGGCTAGTCCTTGACCGCTATGCCGATACGCTCGTTTTGAAGCTTTATAGTTGTTGCTGGATTCCTCATCTCTATACTGTCCTAAAGGCAATCCAAGAATTAATCTCTTTACCTCGCTTGGTTTTGCGGCTGAGCAGGGGGGTGCAGCAGCAGACAGACCACCTCTACGGATTGCAAGATGGTCAGGTCCTCTATGGGGAACCTTTCCAAGCTCCTGTTCTCTTTCTGGAAAATGGGCTGAGCTTTGAAGCTGAAGTTCTAAAAGGTCAAAAGACAGGATTTTTTCTGGACCAGCGAGATAATCG